>DATFZP010000305.1:0-3449 GCA_035314405.1 Solirubrobacteraceae bacterium
ACCCCATGGTTCGTCAGAAAGCTGCTCAACAGAAATCCTCCGCGGTCTGATTGGCGTGCCGCGCGAGGATGTGTCGCGCGCACATTTGACGCCCGGATCGCTCGGCGCGAGCGTGGATCCGGGGCAAACGCCGGCGCAGTCTATCGTGCCGGCCGGCAAAGTGCCGGCCAACACGATCCGGCGGCGGTGCGCCTCAGCGACCCGGCACCCACAGCCTTCCGCTCGCCTCGGCCGGTCCGGGGCCCTGCGGTCCTGCGGCCTCCGCGGCGGAGTCCTCGCCCGCGGCGGGTGGGCTCTGGCCCTCCTCGGAGCCGCTCGCCGACGCTCCCTGACCGGCGGCCCGCACCTCGGCCGCGTAGGCCATCTGCAACTGGGAGAGGGCATCGCGGAGAGGTCTCACCTCCGTCGGTATGCGCCGTTCGAGGATCTCCAGCAGCGCACGAACCCCGTCGATCGCGTCGCGGACCTGCTCGAGATCGACCGGCGGCGGGGCGGCCTGCTGCTCCCCTGCGGGCGAGGGGGCGGTTGCCTCCGACGCGGCCGCGCCCCCGGTGTCCGGCCCGCCACCGGGCGCTAGGTTGCGGGCGGCGATGTTCAGCAGCGAGACCGCCGCCTGGGCCATCATGTCGGTGGGTGTGATGCGGCTCAGTTCGGCTTCGTAGGCGGCCCGCAGCTCCTCCTCGGAGGGCGCCCCCGCACCGCCTGCCTGCCCGCTCGTCTGTTGCTCCGGATCGTCGCTCAAACCGCAACCTCCTGTGAGTAGGTCTCCTTCGTCTCCTGTACCGATGCCGCGAAGACGTCCTCGCGGCTGGCCCCGGCCTCGATCATCCGCCGCTGGCGCTCGGCGCCGTTGCGCTCGGGGAAGGCGACATCGATGCCGAGCTCGCCCCGCACCGGAGCCGTCCACTCCGCCAGCCGCTCGATCGCCCCCCTGGACGGGTACTCCTCGCCCCGCTGCAGGTCGATCATGCGACCGCTCATCCCGTAGCGGATCGCCCGCCACATGTTCTCCTCGACCAGCCGCGGCGGGGGGTCCTCGAAGGGGACGCCCTCGTCGAGGTCCCTCGTCGCCTGGGCGGCGCAGGCGACCATCAGGGCGGCGAGCGCGTCGGACTCCTGGGCCGTCGCCTGAGCGTCGCAGATCCGCACCTCCACGGTCCCAAAGGCGACGTGCGGCCGCACCGACCACCACACCTGGGTGAACTCCACGATCGAGTTGGTGCGCAGGAGGAACTCGATGTACTCGCGATAGGCGGCCCATCCGCCGAACGCATCCGGGATCCCGCAGCGGGGGAAGCTCTTGGTGAAGGCCTGCGTCCTGGCGGAGTGCAGGCCGCTGTCGCGTCCGTCGAGGAAGGGTGAGTTGGCCGAGATCGCCAGCAGCAGTGGGAGGACCGGCCTCAGCCTGTCGCAGACGCGGACCGCCCGGTCGATGTCCCGCACACCCAGATGGATGTGGAGGCTGAACGTGTTGTTCCGCCAGGCCACGTATTTCAGGCCCTCCTCGACGCGACGGTAGTGCTCGGTCGCGATGATCGGCTGCTCACGATAGTCCGCCCAGGGGTGGGTTCCGGTCGCTCCCAGCAGCACGCCGTGGGCACCAGCGAGCGCGAACAGGCGCCTGCGGCGCTCGCGCTGGCGGGCGAGAGCGTCGTGCAGGTCGCGCCCGGCCCCGGAGATGATCTCGATCTCCGAGGAGATCAGCTCGCCCGCGACGGCGTCCTGAAGCACAGGGTCGGCGTCCGCGGCGGCGCGCAGCTCCTCGAAGCGGGGCAGCATTTCCAGCGTCCCCGCTTCGAGGATCGAGAACTCCTCCTCCACCCCGACCGTGAAGTCAACAGACTCGGCGAACGTCTGCGCCGCTCTGTCCAGATCCAGGCTGTTCATCACATTGAGACTGCGTGCGTTGGTGCGCTCCAGCCGCCCGGGCGTCCAGTGTGACGCCCGGGCCGCGGCCGCCGTCCTCACGTCAGGTAGAAGTACAGCGCGTAGAGCAGATCGACCGCCGGGCTGGACGTGTGGACCGTGACCTCCGGGGGAACGTCCAGCAGCGACTCGGAGTAGTTGAAGATGATCTTGACCCCCGCCTCCACCAGCTCGTCGGCGAGCCCCTGGGCGGCGGTGTTGGGCACGGCCAGCACCCCCACGACGATGTCCTCGTCCTCCACGACCTGGCTCAGCTCGTCGATGTGGCGAACGAGCTGGCTGCCCACCTGTCCCCCCACCTTGGCCTCGTCGACGTCGAAGATCGCCACGACCCGGAACCCGTGGTCGGCGAAGATTTCCGAGGAGGCGATCGCGTTCCCGAGGTGCCCCGCGCCGATCAGGGCGATGTTGTGCTGGCCGGCGGTACGCAGGATCTTGCGAATCTGGGATACGAGCGCCTCGACGTTGTAGCCCACCCCCCGCTTGCCGAACTTCCCGAAACCCGACAGATCGCGGCGGATCTGGGTCGAGTTGACGTGGGTGTAGTCGGAGAGCTCCTGCGAGGAGATCGTCTCCTTGCCCATCTTCTTGGCCTGCGTCAGAACCTGCAGATACCGCGACAGGCGTGCGGCCACGCCGAGGGACAGCCGCTCGCCTGCGGATGCCCCCCCAACCGGCTGAGAGTCCACCGCTCCCCCCGTCCGTTCTCCATAGCTCATCGGCGTGACTCTAGACGCTCGCGCACGAGCGTCTCGTCGAGGAAGTATTCACACAGCTCCTCGCCGTCGAGCTCGATCACCGGGATCCGCTCGAAGTAGGCCCGGTGAAGCTCATCCTCCTCGGTGATGTCGAGCTCGGTGAGAAGGAACCCGAGCTCCGGCTGCAGGCCGCGGAGGGCCGCCATCGCCTCCTCGCACAGATGGCAGTCCGGCTTGGAGTAGACGGTGATCACGTTCACGCCGCCCTCTCCCCCGTCGCGTAGGCGTCGAGCCCCAGGTAGTCCGGGTACTCGAGCCTGCGGCCGAAGCGGGCGGCGCTGGCGATCATCGCCGCATTGTCGGTGCACAGCGCCGGCGAGGGGATGTGGATCGCCCTCGCGGCTCCGAGCTCCCGCAGCCGGCGGCGCAGCTCGCCGTTCGCGGCGACCCCCCCGCCGACCGCCAAGCGATCGATCCCCGTCCGCTCGAGCGCCCGCTCGGTCCGGAGCGCCAGGCTCTCGACTATCGCCCGCTGGTATGACGCCGCCAGGTCGGCGGAGCGAGCGGCGATCGTCGACTCGTCGAGCTCCCTCAGCCTGTACAGCAGAGCCGTCTTGAGCCCGGCGAAGGAGAAGTCCAGCCCCTCGGAGAAGGAACGATGACGGGCTCCCCGCCCGCCGCGGGCCCGCTCGCCCGGCGAACCCGGAAAGGAGAACGACTCGGGGTCGCCGCCATCGGCCAGCCGCTCGAGGGCCGCGCCACCCGGATAGCCGAGGCCGAGCATCCTCGCCCCCTTGTCGAAGGCCTCCCCGGCGGCGTCGTCGA
>DATFZP010000306.1:0-2204 GCA_035314405.1 Solirubrobacteraceae bacterium
GCGCGCGATGGGTCCGCCCGACGATGTCCTCCCGGGCGCCCCGCTCGGCCCGCAGGATCGCCTGGGAGAAGCCGACCCGGGAGAAGCGCCCGTGCGGCACGACGCCGAGGCTGCGCAACCCCAGCAGGTAGGCGCCGCCGCTGGCCTCCGGGTCGAGCTCGTCGCGAAAGCCCCTCAGCGCACCCCGCAGCAGCAGCCCGCCGATCTTCCCCCTCGTCGAGGCGGACGCCGCGTCCCTGACCGCCCCGAGGATCGTCTGCGAGACGCCCTCCATCAGCTTCAACGCTATGTTCCCGGTGAACCCGTCCGTCACCACCACGTCGGCGCGCCCGCCCACGAGGTCGCCCCCCTCGACGTTGCCGATGAACTCGAACGCGTCGATGCCGGCGGCGGCCCGCTCGCTGAGCTCCGAATTGGCCGCCACCACGAGCTCGCTACCCCGCAGGGCCTCCTCGCCGTTGGACAGCAGGCCCACGCGGGGGCGCCCGACGCCCAGCACCGTCTGCGCGAGGGCGGCCCCCATGAAGGCGAACTGCACGATGTGCTCCCGGCGGGCCTCGGCGTTGGCCCCGACGTCGAGCAGCGTGACGGGGTGGTCGGGCACCGGCAGGGGGAGCGCGAGCGCCGGTCTGTAGATGCCGCGGGCGCGTTTGATGTTGAAGGAGCCCGCCGCGAGGGCCGCCCCCGTGGCGCCGGCGCAGACGAGCGCCTGGGCCCGGCCCTCCGCCACCGCCCTCGCGGCCTGCACGATCGAGGCCTCGGGGGTCGTGCGTGCCGCTCTCACGGGGTCCGCCGCCTTCGCGATCGAGACCGGGGCGTCGACGATCTCCACGCCGCCGACAGGCTCGCCGAGCTCGGCCGCCGGCCCGAACAGGATCACTCTCGCACCGCCGGCGGCCGCGATCGCGGCGCCCGCCGCGACCTCCGCCGGGCCGCGGTCGGCGCCGTTGCAGTCGACTGCGACGACGGGCCGGCGCGAGGCGTCGGACCCCGCAGGGAAGCGAGAGGACGAGGCCCCTTCGGTCACCGCTCGCTACGCGTCGTCGTGCGCGTGATCGTGCGCGGGGGCGCCGGCGGTGGAGATCTCGCGGCCGGCGTAGGTGCCGCACACCGGGCACACGCGATGTGGCCGACGGGGGCTGTGGCACTGGGGGCACTCGTTGATCGTGGGGGCGCCGATCCTGTGCTGGGCCCGCCGCTTGGCGGTGCGGCTGTGGGACTGCTTTTTCTTGGGGACGGCCATGCCAGGTGCAAGGCTACCAGCACAGTGGGGCCCTACTCGAGCTTCAGCTCCCGCAGCTTCGCCCAGCGGGGGTCCCCGCCGGCCTCGTGGCGGTGGTCGGGGCCAGCCTCGTTGAGATCGGCGGCACACACCGCGCACAGCCCCCTGCAGTCCTCGCGGCAGAGTACCTTCACGGGCGTCGCGAGCGCGAGGGCGTCTCTCGCCCACGCGGAGACGTCGAGCGTGTGGTCGTGGACGTAGGGACTGTCGAGCTCCTCGCCTGCGCCCGCTCGATCGACCTCGCGCGCCTCCACCTCGATCGTCGGCGACGCCGCGTTCAGGCAGCGCATGCACGCACCGCACAGCTGTGCGGCGAAGCGCAGTCTCAGCGCGTAGCCGCCTCCGATCATGCGCGAGACATCGAGGGAGACCGCCACCGGGTTGGGCTCGACGACGTACCGCTCGCCCCCCAGCGTGAGCGGACCGATCGCCACCGCGAGCTCGAGCTGTCTGCCCTCGCCGGCGCTGAGGCGCAGGCCGGCGAGATCGTAGTCGTCGGTCCTGCTGGCCATCCTCCCAGGCTAGCGAGCGGGCTCCGCCGGCCGGCCCTCTGAGCGCAGTTCGCGCTTGATCACCTTCCCGGTGGCGTTGCGCGGGAGCTCCTGCAGGAACACGACATCGCGTGGGACCTTGAAGCGGGCGAGATTCGCCTTCACGTACGCCTTCACGGCCTCCTCGCTCAGCTTGGCCCCGCTGCGGGCGACGACGAACGCGAGCAGCCGTTGCCCGAACTCCACGTCCGGGATGCCCACCACCGCCGCCTCCTCGATCTCGGCGTGGCCGGCGAGCAGGTCCTCCACCTCCCGGGGGAAGACGTTCTCACCCCCGCTGATGATCATTTCGTCGTCGCGCCCGTCGACGAACAGCCGTCCGTCCGAGTCGAGGTGACCGACGTCCCCTGTGCTCATCAGGCCGGCGATGA
>DATFZP010000307.1:0-6108 GCA_035314405.1 Solirubrobacteraceae bacterium
TCCACCATCGCCCGAGACCTCGAGATCCAGGCGCGCCTGCAGCCGTTCAATCGATCGCAGACGGTCACAGCCGCGAGCGCCGTGGCGATACGCGTGGGCCGCGCCATCGTCGAGGTCGACGTGGGCAGCGGCTCAAATCCCCTTCTGTACGTGAACCATCGTCGCACGTCCGCGAACACGCTCCGCCTCCCGGGGGGGGCGTCGCTGCAGCGGGGGTCAGTCCCATACGAGCTGGGCAACCCCTTCAAATTCCCGGGGGTGACGGTTCGTTGGCCGGACGGCACGGCGATCGGCGTCTACAGCGCGCTGGGCGAGCTGAGCTTCTGGGTCGAGGTCGCGCCCGACCGCGTGGGACATCTGACCGGCCTGCTGGGCGACGCCGGCGTCCCGGCGGCCCAACAGTTCCGGGGACGTGACGGCACCCCTTACACATACCCCCGAGCGCTCCAGGAAAGCGGTCCGCTGCTCTACAGGTTCGGCGCGAGCTGGCGGATCAAGCAGCGAGAATCGCTGTTCACCTACGCCCGCGGCAAGAGCACCCGCTCCTACACGATCCTCCATTTCCCGAAGCTGCCCTTCGACGAGGGCGTCGTCCCACTTGCCAAGGCCGTGCATGCCGAAACCCTGTGTCGGGAGGCCGGGATCACCAACCAAGAAGTCCTGCAGAGCTGCGAATACGACATCCTCGTGACCGGCAACCAGCACTACGCCGCGGCGGACGGGCTCGCCCAATCGATCCTCGATCCGGGGCCAAGCGGTGCTCCGCCCCCGACCACGCCGCCGGCCCCACCCGCTCCCAGCGGCCCGCCCGTCCCCACGCCGATCGACCTCGGCGCGGGCGGAAACCCTCCGGCGGTGGCGTATGACCCCGTTTCGGGCGACACGTATGTGGCGTGGTTGAACGCCGCCAAAAGCGGCGTCGAGGTCTGCACCGTCCCGTCAGGCTCGAGCGTGTGCAACCACGGTGCCGGTCCCTACCAGCTCAGCAACTCCCTCGCGGCCACCGCGGTCAATCCGCTCTACGAAAACGTCCGCCTGGTCATTCTGCCGGGCGGCACGGTCGTCGCGGTCGCCGCGGTCGACGGCGCCAACCAAAAAGTCGACCCCAACCCCGAATACGCGGGTGTCACAGCAGGCGTGTTCGCGTGGAGCTCGTCGGCGGGCGGGGAACACTTCGGCGCCGACAACGGCGAAAAGCTCCTCGCCTCCGATCAGGCGGGCGACGGAGCAATGCCGGGCAACGGCGCCGTGGCGCTGAGCGCCACCCAGATCGGCGTGTACGGCAACGCATATCCATTCGGGAGCGGCTTCACCGACTTCTCGCTCAAAACTCCGGCGCCGGTGCCCACCCCCGTCCCAGACGTCAGCGGCAACTACGGCGACCAGGCGGACACGACCGGCGGGCAGCTCGCGTCCGTGCCGGGAGCCGGCGGCAAGTACATCGTTGTGGCGGTCGGGGGTGCCCCGAATCCGCCAAGCGGCTGCCCAGCCGGCCCAGCGATCGGCTACGGCGAAGCCGTGAACACGGCACCGCTGCTCGCGAAAGAACCGTGGGGAGCGCAGTTCTTCAAACCGCTCGCATGCGAAGCCATCGCCCCGGTGCTGGCCGGCGGCGGCCCCAGCGGCGGCTCGATCGGCCTGCTCTATGAGGCAGGGCCCGGCCTGAGCGGCGCTGGCGCGGACGGCATCTACTACCGGAGCTACAGCACCGCAGCAATGGCATTCGGAGGGCCCGTGCTCGTCTCCGAAGAGACATCCCTCACCCTCCTCGGCGCCGAACAGCTGAGCCTCTCCAAAGACGGCGGCGAAGGGGTCTACGCGGCGTGGAACGACTCCCGGGGCCTCGTCCTCGCCTACAGCTCGAACGGCGGCGCCACCTGGCAGCCGCCGGTGCAGACAGGGCTGAACAGCTACCCCGGCTTCAACGCGGGCAGCTCCGTGATCGCCGGTATCGGCGGCGGCCAAGCGGCGATCGCCTACGCCGCCGGAGGGCAGGACTACCTGGACTTCTTCGTCTACTGACCGCGGCCGGCACCGGCGCGGTCAGTCCCCCTCGGAGCCCTCGAGAGGCTCGCCCCAGCGCTCGGAGAAGGCGAACTGCGAGACGGGGTTGCGGGCGAGGCGCTTCGGCCACTCGTCCGTCCGATAGCCGACGCCGATGTGGGCGGCTAGGGCGATGTCCTCGGGGATCTGAAGCAGCCGCCTGACCTCGACCTCGGCCGGCACCAGCAGGGTCGTGAGGGCCGCCCCGAGCCCCTCGGCGCGCAGCCCGAGCAGGAGGTTCTGGACGAACGGGTAGATCGAGGCGCCGCCGACGATGCTCTGGCGGGGCAGGCCGGCGTCGGTGACGGCGAGGTCCTCGAGGCGAACGCCCACGACCAGGTGGACGGGCACCTCCGCGAGCCCCTCGGCGTATTCGTCAGCCCGCCTCACGATCCGCACGCGGGCCGGGTCGAAGCTCTCCGGGTCGGCGAGCATCCTCGCCGCTCCCGTCAGCTCGGTGTAGGCCCGCCAGTGAGGCAGGTACAGGTCGCGCAGCGCCGCCCGCAGCCCGGAGTCCCGAACGACCACGACCCTCCACCCCTGCCGGTTGCCCCCGCTGGGGGCGAAGCGGGCGTTCTCGAGCGCACGCACGAGCGCCTCCTGGGGCACGGGATCCGGCTTGAAGCGCCGGCTCGTGGGGGCGCACCTCATCGCCTCGTAGAGGTCCATCGCCGCCACGCTATCCGTTAACCGGAGTCCCCGCCACCCGATCGGGGCCCACCGAGGACCCGCCGGCGACTCAGGGCCCGACATGTTCAGTCGGGGCCGCCCCCAAGGGCCTCCGACGCCCCGCTGCCGTCCTCCCGCGCCCTTCCGGCGGGGTACTCGATCCGTCTCAGCACCCTCGCCGGGGCGCCCACGGCGAGGGAGAACGGGGGGATGTCCGCGGTCACCACGCTGTTGGCGCCGATCACGCACCGCTCCCCGATCGTCACCCCGCTGGTGACCACGACGTTGGCCCCCAGCCAGCAGTTCTCCCCGATCCGGGTGGGCCCTCGGCTCTCGAAGCCCTGCCAGGTGATCGGCAGCTCAGGGTCCTCGTAGCGGTGGTTGGCGTCCGAGACGAAGCAGCCGTTGGCGAGCATGCAGTGATCGCCGATCTCCACCAGGTTCTGGGCGGCGACCATCACGCCGATGTTCAGGAAGGTGCCCGCCCCGATCCTCACCCGAGCCCTCCCCGGGGCGGTGATCCAGACATCAGGCTCGAGCAGCGTTCCGGGACCGATCTGCAGGCGATCCTCCCGCAGCGCCTCGAGCACGTTGCCGTGCACGGGCCAGCGCACGAACGCCTCCCTCACCATCATCTCCCAGTGGATCCTCGCCCGGTTCCAGGGGAGGGAGTTGCGCTCATACCACCGCCACTTTGCAGCCCACAGCCGGGCCCTGTCCGCCGTAGGGGCCCTGTCCGCCGCCGTCGGGGCCCTGTCCACCGAATGGGCGCTGTCCGCCGTAGGTGCTCTGTCCGCCGTCGGGCCCATGCCCGTCAGACGGCCACCCTCGCGCGCCGCCGGCCCCCGGACTTGCCCGGAGCGCGCCTGACGGTGGGCGTCAGCAGCTCGGCGAGGAAACGGCCCGTGTGGGAGGCCGGATCGGCCGCCACCTCCTCGGGGGTCCCCACGGCGACGGCGAGCCCCCCCTCCTCCCCGCCCTCCGGTCCCATGTCGATCAGCCGGTCGGCGGACTTGATGACGTCGAGGTTGTGCTCGATCACCACGACGGTGTTGCCGGCGTCCACGAGCCGCTGGAGCACCTCGAGCAGCCGCTGGACGTCGGCGAAGTGCAGCCCCGTGGTCGGCTCGTCGAGGATGTAGAGGGTGCGCCCTGTGGCGATCTTCGAGAGCTCCGTGGCGAGCTTCACCCGCTGGGCCTCACCGCCGGAGAGGGTCGTCGCCGGCTGGCCGAGGCGGATGTAGCCGAGGCCGACCGCGTTCAGCGTCTCCAGCCGCCGGCGGATCTTGGGGATGTGCTCGAAGAACGAGAGCGCCTCCTCGACGGACATGTCGAGCACGTCGGCGATGCTCCTGCCCTTGAAGCGGACCTCGAGCGTCTCGCGGTTGTAGCGCTTGCCGTGGCACTGCTCGCAGGGGACGTACACGTCGGGCAGGAAGTGCATCTCGATCTTGATCTGGCCGTCCCCCCGACAGACCTCGCACCGCCCCCCCTTGACGTTGAAGCTGAAGCGGCCCGGCTTGTAGCCCCTCGCCCTCGCCTCCTGGGTCTTCGAGAAGAGATCCCGGATCACGTCGAACAGCCCCGTGTAGGTCGCCGGGTTCGAGCGGGGGGTGCGGCCGATCGGGGACTGGTCGACGGCGATGATCTTGTCGAGCTGCTCGATGCCGTGGATCGCACGGTGGGCGCCCGGACGCCTGCGCGCCCGGTGCAGGCGATTGGCGAGCGCCTTGAACAGCACGTCGTTGACCAGCGTCGACTTGCCGGACCCCGAGACCCCCGTCACGCACGTGAGCACCCCCAGAGGGATGTGGACGTCTATGTCCCTGAGGTTGTGCTGGCTGGCCCCGATGATCTCGAGGTACCCGCTCGGCGTGCGCCTGTGCTCGGGCGGGGCGATCGTGCGGGCTCCCGAGAGGAACTGGCCCGTCAGCGACTCGAGGACCCGTTCGACCTGCCGGGCGGTTCCCTGGGCGACGATCCTCCCCCCGTGCTCGCCGGCCCCCGGCCCGAGGTCGACGAGGTGGTCGGCCGCCCTCATCGTCTGCTCGTCGTGCTCCACCACGATCACCGTGTTGCCGAGATCGCGCAGCCGCTGGAGGGTGGCGATCAGCTTCGAGTTGTCCCGCTGGTGCAGGCCGATCGACGGCTCGTCGAGGATGTAGAGGACGCCGACCAGCGAGGAGCCGATCTGCGTGGCCAGACGGATGCGCTGGGCCTCACCACCGGAGAGCGTGGCAGCGGCCCGGTCCATCGACAGGTAGCCGATCCCGACGTTCTCCAGGAAGCGCAGCCGCTCGGAGATCTCCCGCAGGATCAGCCGCGCGACGTGCCGATCGGTCTCCGACAGCTCGACCGCCTCCAGCCACTCGAGCGCACGGCGGGCCGACAGCGAGCAGAAGTCCTCGATCCTCGTCCCCCCCACGAGCACCGCCCGCGACTCCGCCCGCAGGCGCGCCCCCCCGCACACCGGACAGGCCCGCAGCGACATGAATTCCTCGATCTTCTCCCTCGTCCACTCCGAGTCGGTCTCCCGGTAGCGCCGTTCCAGGTTCCTCACGATGCCCTCGAACCTCGTCGCATAGCTGCGCCGGCGCCCGTAGCGATTGCGGTAGGTGACCTGGACCGGCTCCCCGTCGGTCCCGTACAGGAACACGTCCCGGTGGGCCTCCGGCAGCTCCTCCCAGGGAGCCCCCAGGTCCACCCCGTAGGCCTCTGCGATCGCCTCGGTCAGCTGCTCGTAGTAGCTCGACGCGCTGCCCGCCCACGGCGCGAGGGCGCCCTCGCCGATCGACAGCGAGGGGTCGGGGACCACGAGCTCGGGGTCGATCTCCATCTGGGAGCCGAGGCCCGTGCAGCGCTCGCAGGCCCCGTGGGGGGAGTTGAACGAGAAGATCCGCGGCTCGAGCTCCACCAGTGAGGGGCCGTGCTCGGGGCAGGCGAAGCGCTCGGAGAAGGTGTAGATCGTCCCCGGATCCGGGGCCGCCTCGGGGACGATCTGGGCCGAGGGGGCGCGGGCGCCCTTGGCCCCCGTGGCGTGCTCGCGCTCGCCGTCGGATCCGTCGGCCCCCGTCCCCCCGCCACCCGACCCTCCGGCGAAGGCCGAACGGCCGGAGCCCACTATCTCGATCTCCACCAGGCCGTCGGCCAGCCCCACGGCGGTCTCGACGGAGTCGGCCAGGCGCTTGCGCAGGTCGTGGCGCATCACGAGCCGGTCGACCACGACGGAGATGTCGTGCTTGTAGCGCTTGTCGAGCACGATCGACTCATCGAGCATCCTCACCCGCTCGTCGATCTTGACCCGGGCGAACCCGTCGCCCCGCAGGTCGTCGAGCAGCTTGCCGTACTCCCCCTTGCGCCCCCTCACCACGGGCGCCAGCACCATGAAGCGGGTGC
>DATFZP010000308.1:0-2973 GCA_035314405.1 Solirubrobacteraceae bacterium
CGTGAGCTGCTCTACAAGGCGTGCGCGATGGCCGACCAGGGTCACCCGCAGCGGGGGAAGTACTCCTCGATGGCCAAGGTCTTCTGCTCGGACACCGCGATGGCGGTGACGGTGGAGGCCGTCCAGGTGCTCGGCGGGTACGGTTACGTGAAGGAGTATCCGGTGGAGCGGATGATGCGCGACGCGAAGATCACGCAGATCTACGAGGGCACGAACGAGATCCAGCGTCTCGTGATCGGCCGCACCCTCAAATAGGGCCGCTCGATCCTGATGCGCAGGCCGTCCTCATCAAGCGCCTCCGGCCACCTGAGGCATGTGGGCGTGGCGGCGATCGTGGCGATGTCCCTCGGCCTCGTGGTGCTCGTCGTGGGCCAGGGCTTCAGCTCGGTCGGCGTGGTGAGGGCGCTGGAGGACGTGGCCCTGGGAGTGATCGTGGCGGCGGCGCTGATGGGGAGCGTGGCGTTCGTGGCGGTCAGGATGGCCGGCTGGCGGGATCCGGAGTCCGAGTCGGAGTTCGAAGAGATCGTCCGCCATTCCGAACGGCTCGCCAGGGAGGGGCTCGCGGTGGCCCCGGAGGAAAGCGAGTTCCTGGAGCTCGATCCGCTCGACGACGAGGACTTCGAGGAGCTCGTCCGTGACGCCCTCGACGACCTTCCCGATCTGCTCTCCAACGCGCTCGAGCACGTCGCCGTGGTCATCTCCGACGGCGGCCGCCGGGCGGGCGCCTACGGGCTCTACCAGGGGGACGGAGCCAGGCGGGACAACGTCCACGACAGGATCGTGATCTTCCGCGACACGCTCCGTCGCGACTTCGGCCACGACCCGGACATGCTGCGCGACCAGGTCACGAGGACCGTCCGTCACGAGCTGGCCCACCACGTGGGCTTCGACGAGCTCGGAGTCAGCCGGCTGGATCTTTGACCGGCGAGGGCAGGGTCCCCGACTTCTTCGTGGTCGGTCATCAGAAGAGCGGCACCACGGCGCTGCACCAGATGCTGAGCCTTCACCCCCAGATCTTCCTGCCGTCCGTCAAGGAGCCGAAGTACTTCGCCACCGACCTGCGCTCCCGCCTGGAGGCGCGCTCGCCGGCGGCGCTGCGCCTGCACACGCTCGAGGGCTACCTCTCGCTGTACGCCGCCGCCGGCCCCGAGCAGCGCACGGGAGACGCCTCGCCGCAGTACCTCCGCTCGCGCGTGGCGGCGGGGGCGATCGCGGAGGCCCGGCCGGACGCGCGGATAATCGCGATCTTCAGGGAGCCCGCGAGCTTCGTCCGGTCGTTCCACCTGCAGATGGTCTCGGCCAACGTGGAGTCCGAGAGGGACCTCGGCAAGGCGATCGCCCTCGAAGGTGCCAGGCGCGCCGGCAAGCACATCCCGCGGCGGTGTCACCACCCCGACAGGCTGCAGTACGCCGAGCACGTGCACTACGTCGAGCAGCTGCGGCGCTTCCACGATGCCTTCCCGAAGGAGAACGTGCTGGTGCTGATCTACGATGACTATCGCCGCGACAACGAGGCGACGGTGCGCACCGTGCTGCGGTTCCTCGAAGTCGACGACGCCGTGCCGGTGCAGACGATCGACACCAAACCGGTCAAGGCGATCCGCTCGATGCCGCTCCACCGTCTGGCCAACGCCGCGCGCCTCGCGCGCACCAGCCCGGAGGCGGCCTCTCGCCTCGGGAGGACCGTGAACGCGATCACGCCCGCGCCGCTGCGAAACGACTCCTTCCGCGCCTCGTGGCGAAAGCTTGCATACGGGGCTCCGGCGCCGCCCGACGAGCGCCTGATGCTCGAGCTGCGCCGCCGCTTCAAGCCGGAGGTGGTGGCCCTCAGCGAGTATCTCGGCCGGGACCTGGTCGGCGAGTGGGGCTACGACGAGATAGCCTGACCGCCTACAACCGAGCAAGGAGAGAGTCCCATGCCCGAAGCCGTGATCGTCGACGCCATCCGCACGCCCATCGGCAGAGCCGGCAAGGGGTCGCTGAGGAGCGTCCGCGCCGACGACCTGGCGGCGATCCCGCTGAGGGCGCTGATCGAGCGCAACCCGGAGCTCGAGGAGGGCTCGATCGGCGACATCATGATGGGGTGTGGGTTCTGCGAGGGCGAGCAGGGGTACAACATCGGCCGCGTCGCCGGCCTGCTCGCAGGGATCGATCACCACGTGCCCGGCTGCACCGTGAACCGCTTCTGCGCCTCCTCGCTGCAGACGACGAGGATGGCCTTCCACGCGATCAGGGCGGGCGAGGGGGACACCTACATCGCCGCCGGCGTCGAGGCCGTCTCCCGTGCCACCCCGGGGGGGACTTTCGAGTTCAACCACGCGGTCGACGGGTCCGAGGGATCTGCCTACAACGTCTACATCCCGATGGGGATGACCGCGGAGAACGTCGCCGAGCGGTGCTCGGTCAGCCGCGAGGCCCAGGACGAATGGGCGGTGATCTCGCAGACGCGGGCCGTGGAGGCGGTCGCGAACGGGCACTTCGACAGGGAGATCGTCCCGGTCACCGTGCCGGCCCACAGCGATCGCGACAAGGACGGCAACGAGGTCGAGGTCCCCGAGACGGTCGTCAGCCGGGATGACGGCCCACGGCCGGGGACCACGCTCGAGAAGCTGGCGGCGCTGCAGCCGGCGTTCAAGGAGGGGGGGACGGTCACCGCCGGGAACGCCTGCCCGCTCAACGACGGCGCCGCGGCGCTGCTGATCATGTCTGACGAGAAGGCGAGGGCGCTCGGCTGCCGGCCGCGGGCGCGGATCATCGCCTCGACCGTCGCCGCGATCCGCCCGGAGATCATGGGGCTCGGCCCGATCCCCGCGATCCGCCAGCTGCTGAAGGACACGAAGATGACGATCGGCGACGTCGACGTGGTGGAGATCAACGAGGCGTTCGCCGCCCAGATCGTCCCCTGCAAACAGGAGCTCGGGATCGACGGGGACAAGCTCAACCCCTTCGGCGGCGCGATCGCGCTCGGGCATC
>DATFZP010000309.1:0-9916 GCA_035314405.1 Solirubrobacteraceae bacterium
CGGCGAGGTTGGGGGGGACCTGTATCCCCACGCCGGGCATCAGCCGTCGGGCCTCCCCGATCAGCCGCTTCATGTCCTCGATCCCGACAGGGCCGGCGCCCTCCACCGCCCACCCCGGCAGCGGGAGCCTCGGCCGCTCCCTCGGGGACCCTCCGCTGACGCCGGTGCGCCAGAACTCCCGTGCGGCCTCGTCGGCGATCTCGGCCGGCTCCCGATCGTAGTAGCGCTGGTGGGGGACGAAGTTCTGGATGATCACCTCCTGGATGTGGCCGTGGGCGGCGTGCACGGCGGCGAGCGCCTCCAGCGACTGCATCCGCTCCTGCTCGGTCTCCCCGATCCCCACGAGGATGCCGCTGGTGAAGGGGATCCGCAGCTCGCCGGCGCAGCGGATCGTCTCCAGCCGGCGCTCCGGATGCTTGGTCGGGGAGCCCGCGTGAACGGTCCCCATCAGCCGCTCGGACACCGACTCGAGCATCAGCCCCTGGGAGGCGGTCACCTCCCGCAGCCGTCCGAGATCCCGACGGGAGAGGACGCCGAGGTTGGTGTGCGGCAGCAGCCCCCTCTCGAGCGCCCGCTCGCACGCCCACGCCACGTAGCCGGTGAAGTCCTCGTGCCCATAGCCCCTCAGCCGCTCGGCCACCACCGGGTTCACCTCCGGGCGCTCTCCGGTCAGGACGAGCAGCTCCTTCACCTGCCTGCGGGCGGCCCCATCGAGGATCTCGATCACCTCGTCGGGGTCGTAGAGGTGAGCCCGGTGGGTGGCGAAGGCGCAGTACTTGCAGTAGCACCGGCACGTCCGCGACAGCGACAGAGTCAGGTTCCGCGAGAAGGTGACCCGGCGGCGCACCCTCCGGAGTGTAGGCGCTCCCCCCCGCCGCTCGGGGGCTGCCCGGGCCGCTCGGGGACGGTGCCGTCCGTCCGCCCTGCTGCCTACAGTCCCCGCCGATGCCTGAGGACTCCCTCCGCAAAGGGGTCGCCGAGTTCGTCGGCACGTTCACCCTGCTGTTCATCGGCATCGGTGCGATCGTCGCGGCCAACCAGGTGCACGATCCTTCGCTGATCGGCGTCGCCCTGGCCCACGGCCTGGCGATCGCCGTGATGGTCTCCGCGCTGGGGCACATCTCCGGGGCGCACTTCAACCCGGCGATCACCTTCGGACTGCTCGTAACCCGCCGGATCAAGCCGCCCGTCGCGGTGCTGTACTGGTGCTCCCAGCTGGCCGCCGCCGCGCTCGCGGCGCTGCTCGTCAGGGAACTGATCCCCTCGGGCCAGACGGAAGCCGTCAACCTCGGCGTCCCGGCGGTCGGCAACGGAGTCTCCCCCGGGGCGGCATTCGGGCTCGAGGCGGTGATGACGTTCTTCCTCGCGTGGGTCGTGTTCGCGAGCGCCGTGGACCCGCGTGGGACGTTCAAGTCGATCGCCGGCCTGGCGATCGGGCTGACGATCACGATGGACATCCTCTTCGGGGGGCCCTACTCGGGCGCGGCGATGAACCCGGCCCGCGCGTTCGGGCCCCAGCTCGTCGGCGACCACTGGGCCAACGGCTGGGTGTGGTACGCCGGTCCCCTGCTCGGAGGGCTCGTCGCAGCGGTCCTCTACGAGGTGCTCTACCTTCGCGGACCCGAGCTCGTGGGGATCGAGTCCGAGGACAGCGGCGTGCGCGAGCCGCGGGCCGGCGAGCCCCGCTGAGCGGCCCGGCGATGGCCCGAGGGGTCTATCTGGCCCGACACGGCCGCACCGCCTACAACCACGAAGGCCGCTTCCAGGGCCAGCAGGCGATCCCGCTCGACGACGTCGGCCGGGAGCAGGCGGCGGAGCTGGCGGAGCGGGCGGCCGGCTACGGCTTCCGGGCGTTGTGGTGCAGCCCCCTGCTGAGGGCTCGCGAAACCGCCGACGTCGTCGCTGCTCGGCTCGGGCTGCAGCCGCGGGAGGACGCCCGCCTGATGGAGACCGACGCGGGCGACTGGACCGACCGGTCCTTCGCGGAGATCCAGGCGGAGTCACCCGAGCTGTTCGCCGCGTTCGCCTCCGCGCAGCCCGGCTTCGCGTTTCCCGGAGGGGAGTCCTTCGCCGAACAGGAGGTCCGCGTCGGCGCCGCCCTGCAGGAGGTCGAGGCAGGCGAGCTGCCCGCCCTCGTGGTCTGCCACGGGATGGTCATCCGCGCGGCCCTCGCCCTGCGCGCCGGCGAGCGCCTGCAGAACATCCGGCGGGTTCCCAACGCCGCCCTCGTGCCCCTCGACCCGGAAGAGCCCTTTGACGCTGACCTCGGCGGGGGCGAGGCGACGATGCCAAGCTGAGACCCGGCCTGGGCCTCGCCTGAGACCCGGCCTAGGCCTCGCCGGCTCCCGCCGCCACGCGCTCCACGAGGGCTGCCGCCTCCCGCGCCATCCGCGAGCGGGGCACCACCAGGTCGAAGCCCGCGCTCTCCGCGCGCCGGCGGGCCGACGCATCGACATGGGAGTAGAAGCCGAGCGTGCCGATCCCCCCCAGGGTCCCGTCGGCGACGAGCCGTTCGAGGACACCCGGCCCGTCGAGCCCGTCGTCGGTCAGGTCGATGACCAGCGCCGCCACACGACCCGCTCCCTCCTCCCCCAGGCGGACCCGCAGCCCGGGCTCGTCGGCGATCAGCTCGAGCTCGTAACCGTCGCGCCTCACCGCTGCCTGCAGGCGGGATCCGAACAGCAGATCCGGCACGAGCGCCAGCACCCGGGCCATCGCTACTGGGCCCGCAGGCGGCGGAACTCCTCGCGGGCAGATTGGGGACGGCCCCACATCTGGGTGACCTCCACGCGGCCGCTGCGGACCTCCCTCACGGCCATCTCGCCGGCGATCGCGGCGTCGTCGAGCAGGTGCAGGGCGCCATGGACGGTGGGCGCAGCGGCGGCGTGCCCGAAGCGGTGGGCGACGAGCAGCCGCCAGTGCCAGTCGTGGTGGGAGTAGGGACGGGCGTTGCAGGTCGCGAGGTAGAGCGCGGCTTCGACGTACCGCGACTCGTCGGCGATGCGCAGGTCGAGCTCGAGGTCCGTCCAGTCCTCGGGCAGGGAATCGACGATCCGCTCGAAGGTGTCGGCGAGGCCCATTGGGGGGACAGCCTATCGCGGCTATTCTCGAATCCGTGGCGATCGCCGAAGCCGACACCCCGGCCGCCGAGCAGCGGACACTCGAGCAGGGCTGCGGCCTGTTCGATCGCTCCGAGCGGGGCAAGCTCGCCCTGACGGGCGGCGGGGCCGTCGAGTTCCTGGGCGGACAGGTGACCAACGAGCTGATGACCCTGCGCCCCGGCGAGGGCTGCTACGCGGCGTTCCTCACCCACAAGGGCAAGATGCTCGGAGACCTGCGGATACTCGCCCTCGGGGAGGATCGACACGCGACGCCCACGGAGCTCTGGCTCGACACCGAGCGCGTCGCCCTGCAGGGCCTGTTCGACATGATCCGCCGCTTCAAGGTCGGCTACGAGGTGGAGCTCCACAAGCGGACCGTCGAGCGGGCGCTGCTGTCACTCGTCGGACCGCTTGCGCCGGCGGTCGGGGGCGCGGAGGCGGTGGGCGAGCGCGAGCACGCCAACGCCGCCGTGCAGGTGGCCGGCATCCCCGCCCTCGCAGTGCGCACCGATGTCGGGGTCGATCTCGTGTGCGAGGCCGCCGACGCCGAGCGACTCACCGATGAGCTGCTCCGCCGGGGCGCGGTCGCAGTGTCCGAGGAGGCCGTCGAGTGCCTGCGCATCCAACGAGGGCGGCCGCGATTCGGAATCGACCTCGACAACTCGGTGATACCCGAGGAGGCCGGCCTCAACGAGCGGGCGGTCAGCTTCACCAAGGGCTGCTACGTGGGCCAGGAGACGGTCGCCCGCCTTCACTACAAGGGCAGGCCCAACCGTCACCTGCGCGGCCTGCTCCTGTCCGAGCCCGCACGGACCGGCGAGGAGCTCACGCTCGGGGAGCGCCCGGTGGGGCGCCTCGGCAGCTGTGCACTGTCCCCGAGGCTGGGCCCTATCGCCCTGGCGCTGGTGCGAAGGGAGGTCGAGCCCGGGGCAACGGTGACGGTCGGCGACCGAGGGGCGGGTGCAGAGGTGCTCGAGCTGCCGTTCCCGACCCGCTGACGGGCCCCGACCGCGACGTGGCGAGCGAGCGGAGGGGCGAGCAGATCGTGCGCCGATGGGGTAGACTGGCCACGTAGCCAAGACGGCTATCTCCTTCTTCGGCCAAGACGGCCGGCTCCTAAGGGCAACGGCCGTGGGGCTAGTGATCGGTCCCACGGCCATGGCCCTCTGCCCTCGGTGTGACCGTCCTGTGGGCGGGCGGAACGATGCCGACAGGGGAGGTGCCGCGTTCCCCGATGGCCCCCCGATCGCCGTCGCACGCGCGACCATCAGCCTTCGCACGCGCGACCATCGCCGTGGCACGCGCAAACATTGCGCCGCTGATATAGTTGCGGGCATGCAAGTAACTCGCTCCGCTCGCACCGCGCCCACCGCGGATCGGGACGAGGTGACGAGGGACATGTACGCGCTGGCGGCCTACCTGATGAGAACGGCCAACGTGGGGACGTTCAACGCGATCGCCGACCTCGACCTGTCGTTCACCCAGATCAAGGCGCTGTGCGCGCTCGACGCCGACGGGCAGGAGCGGTGCCTGGGGGCGATCGCCGACTCGCTCGGGGTCTCTCTGCCGGCGATGAGCCGGGCCGTGGACGGCCTGTTCGAGAGGGGCATGGTGGATCGGGAGGAGGACCCGGCCGACCGGCGCATGAAGCGGGTGCGCCTCACGGAGGCCGGGCGGGCCGTGCCGCGGGCGCTCAGCGAGTCCCGCCTGTCGGCCCTCGAAGAGCTGATCAGCTCCCTCGACGACGATCAGGCCGAGGCGCTGGGAGGTGCCCTGAGCCTGATCCTCGAGCGGCGCGAGGAGATCGCCGCCTACCGGCCGGCGGGGAAGGCGATCCGGGGATGACCGAGCGGATGAGGTCGCTGCGGATGACCGAGGACAACCGCCGGTGGTGGGCGTTGGGGGCGATGTGCTTCGCCCTCTTCATGATCATGCTCGACAACACAGTGGTCAACGTCGCTCTGCCGTCGATCCAGCGGAGCCTCCATGCCTCGACGGCCTCGCTGGAGTGGACCGTCAACGCATACACGCTCTCCTTCGCGGTTCTGCTCGTCACGGGAGGACGGCTCGGAGACATCTTCGGCAGACGGAAAACCTTCCTCGCGGGGGTGACCATCTTCGCGCTCTCGAGCGCGGCGATCGGGTTCTCCCCGAGCGACACCTGGCTCGTCGGCTGGCGGGCGGTCCAGGGGGTGGGCGCGGCGCTGATGATGCCCGCGACCCTGTCGATCATCACCAACACCTTCCCGCCCGCCGAGAGGGGCAAGGCGATCGGAACGTGGGCGGGGGTCTCGGCGATGGCGCTCGCGATCGGACCCGTCGTCGGGGGCTTCCTCGTGGAGAGCGTCAGCTGGCAGTCGATCTTCTTCCTCAACGTCCCCGTGGCGATCGCGGCGATCCTGGTGACGCTGTTCGCGGTCAGGGAGTCTCGGGACGACACCGTCGCCCGCACGGTCGACATCCCCGGCGTGCTCTCCCTCACCGTCGGCCTGACGGCCCTGATCCTCGCCCTGATCGAGGGCAACACCTGGCACTGGGCGTCGACCCGGGAGATCGCCCTGTACGCGACCGCCGTGGTGGGCCTCGCGGGCTTCGTCGCGATCGAGCGCCGCCGGAGTGCCCCGATGGTCGACTTCACCTTCTTCCGCTCACGGACCTTCCTGGGAGCGAACATCGTGGCCTTCATCGTGAGCTTCGCGATGCTCGCGATGTTCTTCTTCCTGGCCCTCTACATGCAGAACATCCTCGGCTACTCCCCGCTGCAGGCCGGAATCCGCTTCCTGCCGTCGACGCTGATGATCGTCCTGATCGCGCCCCTGGCGGGTCGGCTGACCGACCGGGTGGGCCCGAGGCCGCTGATGACCTTCGGGCTGCTGTGCGTGTCCGGTTCCCTCTTCTGGCAGTCCCACCTGTCCGTGGCCAGCGGCTACTCCGCCCTGCTCCCCGGCTTCATCATGATGGGGGTGGGGATGGCGTTCGTGATGTCCCCGATGAGCACCGCGGCGATGAACTCCGTCGAGCAGACGAAGGCGGGGGTCGCCTCCGGCATCCTGTCGATGAACCGGATGGTCGGGGGAACGTTCGGGGTGGCGGTGCTGGGCGCGATGGTCAGCACGCTGGGACGCTCGAAGATCGACGAACTGCTGCCGGCGCTGCCGGCGGGCGCCCGCTCGAGGCTGGCCTCGAGCCTCGGCTCGGGCGGGGTCCTGCATGGTGTGCCCGTACGGATCGTGGACGCCAGCCACGAAGCGTTCGTGTACGCGCTCCAGTACGGGCTGAGGCTGGGCTCCGCCGTGGCCCTCGTGGGCGCCCTGCTCGCGTGGACCCTCGTCGCGCGTCGGATGGCGCCCCACCCGGCTGCGGCGGCCCCGGCCCCGACGCCCCACCCCGCTCCGGCCCCGGCCATCGCGGCCGCACCGGCCGAGACGCTGCCGGAGACCGCCCGGGCCCACCCGGAGACCGCTCAGGTCTGAGCGGCAGACGCCGGTCCTCGGCGGGCCGCGGGGACCGCACGCCCGCCGGGGCGACCCCCGGCTAGGATTGGGGGCCGATACCCGATCCCCTAGCGACGAGGTCCCAGAGCACGTGGCAATCGACCTGCAACAAGTCTCCGCCGTGGATGTAGAGCCGGGAGAGCTGCCGAAGACGATGGCCGCGTGGGTCATCCGGGAGGAGCGCTTCGGCGAACCGAAGGACGCCTTCCAGATCGAGGAGATCGAGGTGCCCGAGCCTGGCGCCTTCGAGGTGATCGTGAGGGTGATGGCGGCGGGGGTCAACTACAACAACGTGTGGGCGGCCCTCGGGAAGCCGGTGTCGGTGATGCGCTACGGCGACCACCCGGAGTACGGCCATCACATCGGCGGCTCGGATGCGTCCGGGATCGTGTGGAAGGTGGGGCCCGGGGTGACGCGCTGGAAGCCGGGCGACGAGGTGGTCGTCCACTGCAACCAGGCCTCCTACGAGGACCCCGAGGTCCACGGCCTGGACCCGATGGCCGCCCCCTCCCAGAAGATCTGGGGATATGAGACGACGTGGGGGTCCTTCGCCCAGTTCACGAAAGTGCAGGCCCAGCAGCTGCTCCCCAAGCCGGCCGCCCTCACCTGGGAGGAGGCCGCCTCCTACGGCCTGGTCTACTTCACCGCCTACCGGATGCTGATCACCCGCTGCCGGCTCCAGGCCGGCCGCCGGGTGCTGATCTGGGGGGCCGCGGGGGGCCTCGGGGTGTTCGCCACCCAGCTCTGTGCCGCGGCCGGGGCCCACAGCGTGGGCGTCGTCTCCTCGCCGGAGAAGGGGGAGCTGGTCAAGCGCCTCGGCGCCGTGGACTTCATCGACCGGGGGGAGTTCGCGGGGATGATGAGGACGGGCGAGGAGACGCCCGAGGAGGAGAAGGTCCGCTTCGGGGTCTCCAGGGAATTCTCCAAGAGGGTCAAGGAGATCCTCGGGGACGCACCGGACATCGTCTTCGAGCACGTCGGCCAGGCGACCTTCCCGACGTCGGTGTTCACGGCCAAGCCGTTCGGGAAGGTGGTCATCTGCGCGGGCACCACCGGGTTCAACCTCGACTTCGACGTCCGCTACCTGTGGATGAAGCAGAAGGAGATACTCGGCTCGCACTTCGCCAACGCCTACGAGTGCACGAAGGCCAACGAGCTGATCGAGTCGGGTCAGATCCGCCCCGTGCTGTGGAGGACGCTGGGCTTCGAGGGGGTCGCGGAAGCCCACCAGCTGATGCTCGAGAACAAGCACCTCGGCAAGATCTCGATCCTCGTGGGAGCCGAGACGGAGGGCACCGGCAGGACCGCCGAGGGTCCGGGAGCGATCCGGGCCGAGGTGGGCGCCTGATGGCCGGCACGGTGATCGTCCCGTGGTACGCCACGGGCTTCCGCAAGGACGACTTCGGGCAGGCGCTGAGCGAGGTCGCCCCCACCGCGCTGCGCTACGGAGCGAGCTCCTACGCCGTCTACCGGGCCCAGGACGACCGCCACAAGTTCCAGCAGCTGGCCGACTTCGCGGAGCATCTCGACTGGGAGCGCTTCTGGGACGGGCCGGAGATGACCTACTTCCGGACGAGGTACTCGAGCTGGTACCAGGTCCCCGTGCTCTACGGGTGGTGGGACCTCACCGCCGGGGGTGCCCTCGCCGAGGGGGGGCTCGCCCCCGCCAACGGACACTCCAACGGCCACGGCAACGGCGTGGGCGCCCGCGGGGGCTCCTAGCCGCCGGCCCCCGTCCGGTCCGCGGCGGGCGGCGCCCGGAGGCTCGGCGGCTTCAGCCCTGTTCGAGGGGGGCCATCGTCAGGCCGGCGCCCTTCAGCTGCTCCCAGTAGTGCTCGGCGATCTCCTTCTCGCCGCTGTACACGACGGCCCGGCCGGAGCTGTGGATCACGTTGGCGATCTCCATGCCCCGCCCGACGCTGACGCCGGGGATGAAGCGGGCGAGGGTGCGGGCCACGTGCTCGAAGGTGTTGTGATCGTCGTTGCACACGATCACCTTCCAGGAGCCCCCGAGGCCGTCCTCCGGCCCGGCGGTCCTGGGAATCTCGACCGTCCGCTCCATTGCCCGGCAGGATAGAGGCCACGGCGCGGCCGTACAATTGTGGGCATGAGCGGCGATCCACCTCCGAGGCTGCCCGAGAGAGACCGCCCCTGGATGATGCGCACCTACGCCGGGCACTCCACGGCGAAGGCCTCCAACGAGCTGTTCCGGCGCAACCTCGAGAAGGGCCAGGTGGGGCTGTCGGTGGCCTTCGACCTGCCGACCCAGACGGGATACGACCCCGACGACGAGCTCGCCCGGGGGGAGGTGGGGAAGGTCGGTGTGCCGATCTCCCACCGCGGCGACATGGCTGCCCTGATGGAGGGGATCCCCCTCGCGGAGATGAACACCTCGATGACGATCAACGCGACGGCGGCGTGGCTGCTCGCCCTCTACATCGTCGTGGCAGAGGAGCAGGGGGTCCCCCAGGAGAGCCTGCAGGGAACGACCCAGAACGACATCATCAAGGAGTTCCTCGCCCGCGGCACCTACGCCTTCCCCCCGGCCCCCTCGATGAGGCTGATCGCCGACATGATCGCCTACACGGTCGAGCACGTGCCGAGGTGGAACCCCATCAACATCTGCTCCTACCACCTCCAGGAGGCGGGAGCCACCCCGGTCCAGGAGATCGCCTACGCGATCAGCAACGCGATCGCCGTGCTCGACGCCGCCCGCGAGCGCATCGGCGAGGGCCCGGACGGGCAGGGAGGGAAACGGATGGAAGAGGTCTTCGGGCGGATCTCGTTCTTCGTCAACGCCGGCGTGCGCTTCATCGAGGAGCACGCGAAGCTGCGGGCGATGGCGACCCTGTGGGAGCAGCTCGGGCGGGAGCGCTACGGCGTGAGCGACCCACGCCACCTGCGCTTTCGCTACGGGGTGCAGGTCAACTCCCTCGGCCTCACCGAGGCCCAGCCGGAGAACAACGTCCAGAGAATCGTCCTCGAGACGCTCGCGGTGACGCTCGGACGCGATGCCAGGGCCCGGGCGATCCAGCTGCCGGCCTGGAACGAGGCGCTCGGCCTGCCGCGGCCGTGGGACCAGCAGTGGTCGCTTCGCATCCAGCAGGTGCTCGCCTACGAGACCGACATCCTCGAGTACCCCGACATCTTCGAGGGCTCGAAGGTCATGGAGGGGCTCGTCGAGGAGCTCCTCGAGGGGGCCAGGGCCGAGATCGCGGTCGTCGCCGAGCACGGCGGGGCGGTGGAGGCGGTCCCCTACATGAAGGGGGCCCTCGTGGACTCCCATCGCGAGCGCATCCGGCGGATCGAGTCCGGGGAGCA
>DATFZP010000310.1:0-7689 GCA_035314405.1 Solirubrobacteraceae bacterium
ACGCACTGGATGATCTTGCCGTCGTTGTTGGCGATCGCCGTCTCGGGATCCTTCAGGCCTCGACCGGTGAGCACGCACACGACCTCCGAGGCTCCGTCGCTGCCGTACTTCAGCAGCCCGGCCACGGAGGCCGCCGAGGCGGGCTCGCAGAAGATCCCTTCCCGGGCCGCGAGCAGGCGGTAGGCGTCGAGGATCTCCCTGTCGCTGACCGCCCGGATCGCGCCGCGGGACTCTGTGGTCGCCGCCATCGCGTCCTCCCAGCGGACCGGGTTGCCGATGCGGATCGCGCTCGCCACCGTTTCCGGATGGGCGACGGGGTGGCCGAGGACCAGCGGCGCGGCGCCCTCGGCCTGGAAGCCGAACAGCCGGGGGGCGGCGCCCATCTCGCGGAAGCCCCGCCAGTAGGAGGTGATGTTGCCGGCGTTGCCCACCGGGATGCAGAGGAGCTCGAGCTCCCCCCCGAGCGCCTCGTGAAGCTCGAACGCTGCCGTCTTCTGGCCTTCGATGCGGAACTCGTTGACCGAGTTGACGAGCACGATCGGGTGGGTGTCGGTCAGCTCCCTGACGAGCACCAGCGCCTGGTCGAAGTTGCCGGCCAGCGAGATCACGCGGGCGCCGTGGGCGAGCGTCTGGGCCATCTTGCCGCGGGCGATCTTGCCCTCCGGCACGATCACCGCGCAGGTGATCGCGGCGCGGGCCGCGTAGGCGGCGGCGCTCGCCGCGGTGTTGCCGGTGGAGGCGCAGATCACCGCACGGGCGCCCTCGCGGACGGCCGCCGACACGGCGCAGGTCATGCCGCGGTCCTTGAAGGAGCCGGTGGGGTTGGCGCCCTCGAGCTTCAGGCGGACGCTCGCTCCGAGGATCTCCGAGATGATCGGAGCGTCCAGCAGCGGCGTGGAGCCCTCCTGGAGGCTCACGATGCGGTCGCCCGCGGCGAACGGGAGGCGCTCGCGGTAGCGCTCGATCAGGGGCACGTGGGCGACGCTGATCGGGGCCTGGCCGGCGCTCATACGAACTCCTCTTCGATCACGCGGATCGTGCGGGGGGTCGAGCGCAGGAAGTCGAACTCGCTGACCCGCTCGATCGCCGTGCGCAGCCTCGAATCGAGCACCAGGTGGGTGACCATCACCAGGCGGGCGCTCTCCCCCATGCCCCGCTGGACGACGGACTTGATCGAGACGCCGTGCTCGCCGAGGACCTTCGTGACGGCCGCCAGCACCCCCGGCTCGTCGTCGACGTCGAGATGCAGGTAGAAGGCGCTCTCCACGTCCTCGACGAGCGCCAGCGCCAGCGGCGGGGCGGGCGGGCGGGCGCCTCCGGTCATCACGCTGACGACGTCCCCGAGCACCGCGCTCGCCGTCTGGCGGCCGCCTGCGCCCGGCCCGGACATCGTGATCTCCGTGATCGTGGCCGACTCCACCATCACAGCGTTGAACGGCCCCGACACCGATGCGAGCGGATGCCCTGCATACAGAAACGTGGGGTGGACCCGCACCGACAGCCCTCCGTCGCGGCGTTCGGCGGTGCCCACCAGCTTCAGGCCGAGGCCGAGCTCCCGGGCGTACTCCAGGTCGTCGGCGTGAAGGTGCTCGATCCCCTCGTAGCGGACGTCGTCCAGGTGGACCGGCGATCCGAACGCCAGGCGGGCGAGGATCGCCATCTTCGCCGCCGCGTCCCTGCCGCTGACATCGTCGCTCGGATCGGCCTCGGCGAAGCCCCTGCGTTGGGCCTCGGCGAGCGCCTCGGGGTAGCTGCTGCCGTGGGTCATCTCGCTGAGGATGAAGTTCGTGGTGCCGTTGACGATCCCGTGGACCCTCTCGATTGGGGTGGCGGACAGGGACTCCTCGAGCACGCGCACGACCGGCACCGCCCCGGCCACGGCGGCCTCGAAGCGCAGCCTCACACCGTGTTCCCGGGCGGTCTCGAACAGCTCCTCGCCGTGCTGGGAGAGCAGCTGCTTGTTGGCGCTGACCACGTCCTTGCCGGCGCGCATCGCCGTCAGCAGGTACTCCCGGGCCGGTTCGATCCCCCCGATCAGCTCGACGAGCAGGTCCGAGTCGGCGAGGATCCCATCGAAGCTGCCACTGGTGCGGGTCAGCACTCCGGTGATCACCGGAGTGCGGCCGTTGAAGCGCTCGATCTCCCCGGCCCTCTCGGCGAGCAGCTTGGCGAACTCCGAGCCAACCGTGCCGTGCCCGAGCAGGCCGACGCGGAACGGCGTGCTGCTCGCGCCGCCTGCCTTGGGCGAGCTAGGGGACATCGCGAGCGGTCAGCTCCTCGAAGCTCTCGCGCCTGACGACCACGCGCGCGTCACCGCCGCCGCAGAAGATCACGGGGGCGCGGGGGACGCCGTTGTAGTTGCTGGCCATCGCGTATGCGTAGGCGCCGGTGACGGGCGTTACGATCACATCGCCCGGGCGTGGATCGGCGAGCAGGACGTCCCTCGCGATCACGTCGCCGGACTCGCAGTGCTTGCCCGCCAGCACGCACTCGGTGGAGCCGCCGAAGCGATCGACGACGTCGGCCTCGTAGCGTGCGCCGTAGAGCATCGGGCGCAGGTTGTCAGACATGCCCCCGTCGACGGCGACCCACCGGGAGACGTTCTGCTTGACGCTCTCCACCGTGTAGAGGGTGACCCCGGCGTTGGCGCACAGGGCCCGGCCGGGCTCGACCATCAGCCGCCGGTCAGGGCCCATCCCGTTCGCCCGGGCGCTCTCCACGAGCGCCCCCACGTATTCCTCGATCGACGGGGGGGCGGGCTGATCCTCGGTGTAGCGAACGCCTAGCCCCCCGCCGAGATCCCAGGCCGCGAACTCGCCGAGCCTCGCCAGCTCCCGGGCCTCCCTGCGAAACGGCTCGAGGTCGAGCAGCTGGGAGCCGATGTGGGCGTGCAGGCCCGTCAGTGAGAGCCCCTCGACCGCCCGCACCCGCTCGATCGCGGCGGGGGCCTGGTCGATCGAGAAGCCGAACTTCGAGTCGGCCTGGCCGGTGGAGATCTTCTCGTGGGTCTCACCGCGAACGTCGGGGGTGACCCTGATCAGCACCTCCCGGGGAGGGAGGGCGGCGTACGGACCCTCGGCGGTGAGGGCGCGAAGCCTGTCGATCTCGTCGAAGTTGTCGACCACGATCACCCCCACGCCATGCTCGAGGGCCATGCTCAGCTCGGCGTGGGACTTGGCGTTGCCGTGGAGGACGAGTCGATCGGGGGGGAATCCGGCGGCGAGCGCGAGGTGGAGCTCCCCGCCGGATGCCACGTCGCACCACAGCCCCTCCTCGGCGAACACCCCGAGCACGGCGGTGCAGGGAAACGCCTTCGAGGCGAACACGACCTGGAGGTCCGGATGGCCCGCCTCCTCGGCGGCCCTCTGGAATGCCCGGGCGCGGGCGCGGAGGTCCTCCTCACACACGACGTAGGCCGGCGTTCCGAACTCCGCGGCGAGCTCGATCGTGTCGCAGCCGCCCACTTCCAGGCGGCCGCGCTCGTTGAGGCGGCTGCCCAGGGGGAACACGCTGGATAGGACCGTGCCGGTGACCATCGCAGCTGATTATCGCGGGAGGCTCAGGCCATCGTCGGGCGGAGCCCGGCCGCGCCTTCGCGGTGGACGAGCACCCCGAGCCACACCAGACCGATCGCCACCAGCAGGATGCTCTCCAGCTGGGGGGCCGTGAGCCCGGCCACGACCTCCTTGTTGCGGCGGATGAACTCCACCAGGAATCGCTCCAGGCCGCTGCCCACGAGGTACAGGGCGAACACGACTCCCGGCCGCACACGATTGCGGATGTGCCACAGCAGATACGCCAGCAGGCACATCGAGACTGTCTCGTAGATCGGGGTCGGCTGCACCCGCACGCCCGGGGGCGTGGGGACCGTCCCGTGGGGATAGCCCATCGCCCACGGCAGGCTCGAGCGGATCCCGTAGTCGCCGTCGCCGGAGACCTGGCAGCCGATCCGGCCGATCGCATAGCCGAGCGCGAGCGCCGTGGCGCACATGTCGAGCATCCGCAGTTCGAGGGCGTCCCGCCAGCGCATCCACGCGATCACGGCGATCGCACCGCCGATCGCCCCCCCGTACCAGACGAGCCCGGAGCCGGAGAAGAGGTTCCCGACCAGGTTGCTGCGGACGCGGTCGTAGTTCTGGATCAGGTAGTAGGCCCGCGCTCCCACGACGCCCCCGATGAGGGCGGCGAACACGATCTCATAGGCCCAGTCGACCGGCTTGTCCAGCTCCTTCAGGCGGCGTGCCACGACCGCCCCGCAGGCCAGGAAGCCGAGCGCAAACATCACCCCGAAGGTCTTGATCCCGATGCCGAGGAGCTGGATTTCGGGCTTCATGGGATGGCGGGGATCGACATCGAGTGCGCCACCGCACTTTAGGGCAACCGTAGGTCCTTCTGCGACAATCATCCTCGATGGCAAGCAAGAGATCGAGCTTCGGCAAGGACACCGGCCTGCAGGCGCGGATGGTGTTCACCATGTTCATGCTCGGGCTCGTCTACGTCGCCTTCATCGGCGTCCTGTTCGCGCTCGGAGCCCAGGCCGGGGTGATCGTCGTGGTGGCGGTGGTGCTGCTGGTGGCCCAGCTGTTCGGGTCGGACAAGATGGCGCTGGCAGCCCTGAAAGTGAAGGAGGTCTCCCCCGCCGAGGAGCCCGAGCTGCACGGGATCATCGACCGGCTGTGCGTGCAGGCGGACCTGGCCAAGCCGCGGGTGTGCGTGATGGAGAGCCCGATGCCCAACGCGTTCGCGATGGGCCGCAGCCGCAAGTCCACGACGGTGTGCGCCACGAGGGGGATCCTCGAGCTGCTGTCGCCGGCTGAGCTCGAAGGGGTGATGGGCCACGAGCTGACCCACGTGATCAACCGGGACGTGATGGTGATGACGCTCGCGAGCTTCTTCGCCACCCTCGCGGCGCTGATCATGCAGTTCGCCTTCTTCTTCGGAGGCGGCTACGGCAACCGGGAAGAGGAGGAGGACATCATGATCGTGGTGCTCGTCTCGGCGATCGTCTACGCCCTCTCGTTCCTGCTGCTGCGGGCGTTGTCCCGCTACAGGGAGTACGCGGCCGACCGCGGCTCGGCGGTGCTGACCGGACGCCCCAGCGCCCTGGCGTCGGCGCTGTTGAAGATCAGCGGCACGATGCAGCGGGTCCCCAAGGAAGACCTGAGGGTGGCGGAAGGGATGAGCGCCTTCTTCATCATCCCCGCCCGTGCGAAGGACTCCCTGATGAACATCTTCGCCGACCACCCGCCCCTCGAGAAGCGCCTGGCGGCGCTGGAGCGGCTGGAGTCCCAGCTGCAGAGCGCCGCCTGACCGTGAGCCTGCGCGACGCCCTCACCGGCCGACACCAGGTCAAGGGTCCCGCGCCCGATCGCCTGTTCGCGATCTCCACCGCGTACATCACCCTCAGCTCCGAGCATCAGATCGAACCGGCGGGCACGGCGGCGATCGTCTTCCAGGCGCTCGCCACGAGCGAGTTCGAAACGACCCTGAGGGAAATGGAAGAGCTCGTGAGGGCGACGGGTGCAGAGAGCGGCACCAGCGTCACCACCGAGGACGACAGCTTCGGATACCGCTGGATGATCCTGCGCAACCCCGAGGGGGCGCCGAGCGTTGAAGACCTCGCCGTGGGGATCAACGCGGTGTCGAGCTCGATCGAGACGGCCGGCCACGGCGAGCGACTGCTGTGCGCCGTCTTCGCGTTCATCGACGCGAGCAAGCGGAAGGTGTACTTCATCTACAACTACAAGCGGGGCTTCTGGTACCCGTTCGTCCCCGACCCCTCGGGCCCCCAGCAGCGGCTGACCGAGCGTGAGCTGCAGATCAAGGCGCAGATGGCCTCGGAGATCCCGATCGAGCCCGAGATCGAGCGGTGGTTCCCGCTGTGGGGGATACCGATCTGAGCGCCGCCGACCCCGAGCGCCCAGGGCGCCGCTAGTCCGGGATCAGCCCCTCGCCGGTGAACTCCATGCCGGCCTCCTCGAGGGTGAGGTCGGAGGGCGGAAGGATCACGTCGGAGCTCGCGATCTCCTCGTCGCCGACGACCCTCCCGTCGCTGCGGACGAGGTCCAAGAGGGCGGAGTAGGCCTCCGAGAAGTCGCTCTCCCGACCCTCCTCGACGGCGGCCGTGACAGCCGCCTCGAGCTCGCCGAGGCGCTCCGCGTCCTCGTCGGGCAGCTCGTACTGGTCCTCCCCGGAGATGCGGACGATCATGCCTGGCCGCCCCCTGCCGGTGCCTGGCCGCCGTCGGCGGGGGCCGGCTCCGCGCCCTCGCTCTGGGGGGAGAGCTGGGGTGCCCCCGCCGGGGTTCCCAGTTCGCTCTTCATCTTCGCCAGCTCGTCATCGACGGCAGGCTGGCTCGAGAGCTGCTTGAGCTGGCGGTCGATGTCGTCTTCTCCGGAGCCGAGGGCGGTGACGTCGTCGAAGGTGCCGGCGGCTTCCAGCTCCGAGACGGCGTCGGCGCGAGCACGCATGTTTTCGGTCTTGTCGACGGCCCGCTGCATCGCGAGGCCGACGTCGGCCATCTGCTCCCCGACGCCGGTGGCGGCCTCTGAGATCCGCACCTGGGCCTCTGCGGCCGAGTACTGGGCCTTGATGACCTCCTTCTTGGTGCGGAACGATTCGATCTTCGCGCGGAGTTTCTGCTCGGAGTCGGTCAGCTTTTGCTGCTGTTCCTCGAGTTCGCTCACCTGGGTGTCGAGCGACTGCAGCTCGGTCTGGGCGACGTTCTTGCGTTCCAGGGCCGTCCTCGCGAGGTCCTCCTGACCGGAGGAGAGGGCCTGGCGCGCCTGGGTGTCGAGCTTCACGACGCTCTGCTGGAGGGTGGCCTCCTGCATCTGCAGGCGCTTCTTGGCGGTGACGACGTCGGCGATGCCCTTCTTGACGTTCTGAAGCTGTTCGACCTGCTTCTGGTAGCTGTAGTCCAGGGTCTCGGCAGGGTCTTCCGCTCGATCGAGCAGCTTCGAGACCTTCGCCTTCACGACGGTGGACATGCGCCCGCCCAAGCCGGCCATCTGATCCTCCTATTGCGTTTCCTGGGGAGACCGATCTGAGACCGGCCTACCGATCCGAGACCGGCCTATGGACTCAAGCGTAGCCGACGCGGACGGTCAGAGTCCCACGGGGTGGCGGATGGTGAATCCTTCGTTGGCCGGACGCAGCGGACGCCAGCGGGGCCCCTGCTGGTTGGAGGGATCATCTGCGGAGCTGGTGTCCAGGCGCAGCCCTGCGACCGTCATGTAGGCATGTTCGGGGTTGGTGAAGATCGTGACCCACCGCCCGATCCCCCTGGACCCCCAGTCCATGAATTCGCCGGAGTCCTCGGGGCTGGAGAGCAGCCCTGCGCCGTGGAGGGCGAAGGAGACGGTGCCCGAGCAGTCGTAGCCGGGCGAGGTGAAGGAGGCGTGACCGCCGCCGTAGATGTAGGGCAGCCCGATGATCTGGTTGGCGGCCCAGATCATCCTCTGGATCGCCGCCGGAGCGGCCATCGGCGCGGCGGCGAGGCCGCCCACGTAGCGGGCCGTCGAGCCGGGTACCAGCAGGTCGGGCCTGCCGCTGTAGGTTTCGGTGATGGGGGCGCCGCCGGTGTTCGCGCTCTCCTGGCCGGCCGGCTGCCCCGGCTGGTAGGGGGCGATCGCGCCACTGGGAGTCTTCACGTAGACGGGGCCCCGGTAGACGATGTTGGGCGTCGGG
>DATFZP010000311.1:0-3285 GCA_035314405.1 Solirubrobacteraceae bacterium
CCGTGGAGATCCGCCCACACGCACGTCTGCTCCACGGGATGCGCCGCCCGGCGAACTGGCTTCAGCTGATCCGCTTCGGACTCGTCGGGGCGATCGGCTTCGTCGTCAACATCGCGGTGTATGCGCTGTTCGTCCACTCGATCGGGGTCAACTACCGCCTGGCCGCGGTGGCCGCGTGGCTGGTCGCCGTGCTCAACAACTTCATCCTCAACCGCTACTGGACGTTCGACGCGGGCGACGGCCTGGCGCGCTTCCAGGCGGTCCGGTTCCTCGTTGTCAGCCTCGTCGCGTTCGGCTTCAGCCTGCTGCTGCTGACGCTCTTCGTGGAGGTCGCCGGGATCGCACCGGTCCCCGCCCAGGCGCTGGCCGTGGCGGCGGCCACCCCTCTGAACTTCCTGGGCAACAAGCTGTGGAGCTTCCGCGCAGCAACTTGACGTCGAGCCCCGTCTGAAGCCCGCCGAGCACCCCGCGGCGGTTCGTCGGCGGGCCGGACGGTACCTATACTCTGACACCCCCCCTTCCGGAGGATCCTTGTGCAGGAGATGGTGATCTACGGCGTCAGCTTCGACATGGTTGGCAAGCAGCCGATCGTGCTCCTGAAGACGGTCGATGGGAACAAGTTCCTGCCGATTTGGATCGGTCATCCGGAGGCGGCCTCGATCCTGATGAAGCTCCAAGGGGCCGGGACGCCGCGGCCGATGACCCACGACCTGCTGTGCGACATCCTCGGGGAGCTCGACGTCAAGTGCACCCAGGTGTCCGTCACCGAGCTGCGCGAGAACACCTTCTTCGCCTCGATCACCCTCAACGTCGCCGGCAGGGAGGTGGAGATCGACTCGCGGCCCAGCGACGCGATCGCCCTGGCGGTGAGGGCGGGCGCCCCCATCTACGCTGCCGAGGAGGTCATCTCCGAGTCGGCGATCGAGTTCGAGCACGATGTGGAGGAGTCGGAGGACGTGGTCGAGAAGTTCAAGGAGTTCCTGGACCAGGTCTCCCCCGAGGACTTCGCGGCCGGCGACAGCTAAGCGGGCCGGGCTCTCGCGAGCACCCGCTCGACGAGCTCGTCGAAGCCGATCCCCGCGGCGTCCGCGGCCTGCGGCAGCAGGCTCGTCTCGGTCATACCGGGGACGACGTTGGTCTCCAGCACCCACAGCTCGTCGCTGCCCTGCTCGAGCATCAGGTCGACGCGGGCGACCCCGTGGCAGCCGAGCAGCTCATAGACGGCGATCGCCAGCTGCTGCGCGCGCGCCGTCGTCGGCGCAGGGAGCTCCGCGGGGCACACGAACGTCGTCATGCCGATCTCGTACCGGGACTCGTAGTCGTAGAAGTCCTCCTCTCGGGGGACCGCCTCCACCACCGGAAGCGCCACCGGCCCTCCGCCGCCCTCGCCGTCGAGCACCGAGACCGCGAGGTCGCGTCCCTTGACGTAGCGCTCGATCAGCACCTTGCGGTCGTAGGAGAAGGCTCCCACGAGCGCTCCCGGCAGCTCCTCGCTGCTCCTGGCGAACTTGACCCCGAGCGCCGACCCGCCGCTCGCCGGCTTGACGACCAGGGGAAATCCGAGGTCGGCCTCGATGCTCGCTATCGCCGCGGCCGCCCCCAGCTCCTTGATCGAGGTCTCCCGCAGGGAGTGGAAGGGGGGTGTGGGGACGCCGGCCTCCCGCATCAGGTGCTTGGCCAGGACCTTGTCGGTGCAGCGCATGCAGGCCGAGGGCCGGGAGCCGGTGTAGGGGACACCGACGGCGTCCAGGAGACCCTGGACGGTGCCATCCTCGCCGTCCCTGCCGTGGAGGGCGATGAACGCACGCGCGGGAGCCTCGTCGAGCAGCTGCTCCACGAGCGCCGGCCCCGCGTCGATCGCCACGACCTCGTGGCCGAGTCGAAGCAGGGCTTCCTGGACGTGGGCGCCCGACCGCAGCGACACGGACCGCTCCAGCGAGCGACCCCCCTTCAGCACCACGACCTTCAGGGGCCCTCTCATCGGTCGCGCCGCCGCCGCCGGGCCGGCTCCCGTCCGCGACGGGGAAGGGCGACGACGTCGGCGAGCTCCTCGTTGGGATCGGCGGGCGGGGTGCCCCGCCCGCCGGGGGCCGCTCGCCGGGCGGGCGGCGGAGAGCCCGTCAGCGAGCCGAGCAGGCCGAGCTGCTCGCGGATGGCCCGGCCGATCCGCCGCACCCCCTCGCGAATCTCCTCCTCGCTGACCCCGGCGAAGTTCAGGCGCATCGAAGAGGATCCGCTGCGCCCGTCCACGTAGGCGGCCCGGCCCGGGACGAACGCCACCCCCTCGGTCTTGCGTGCCAGCGCCAGCAGGTCGGTCGTGTCGATCCTCTCGTCGAGGGTCGCCCAGATGAACAGGCCTCCCTGGGGGAGGGTCCAGCTCGCTCCCTCGCCGAAATGCTCGGAGAGCGCCTCCAGCATCACGTCTCTCCGCACGCGGTAGAGGTCCTTGAGAGCTTCGATGTACTCGAGCCATCCCGGTCCTCCCCCCGCGCTCCGCTCCTGGAAGTACGCCGCCACGAACATCTGGGTGACCGAGGAGGAACAGAGGTCGGCCCCCTGTTTGCCGAGGTTCAGCTTCTCCAGCACCGGTCGTGGTGCCACAGCCCAGCCGAGCCGCAGGCCGGGGGAGAGGATCTTCGAGAACGTGCCGAGGTAGATGACCAGGTCGGAGGCCCCGCCCCTGCCGACCGCCTCGGCGTCGAGTGAGTAGAGGGTCGGCAGCGACTCACCCTCATAGCGCAGAAGGCCGTAGGGGTTGTCCTCGAGGACGAGCAGCTCCCGCTCGCGCGCCACCTCGACGAGTCGACGACGCCTGGCCAGGGACATCGTCACCCCGCCGGGGTTCTGGAAGTTGGGGATCGTGTAGATGAACTTCGGCCTGCGGCCCTCGGCGGCAAGACGGTCCAGCGTCTGCTCGAGCGCGTCGATCGGCATGCCCTCTTCGTCGATCTCGATCTGCTCGACCTGCGCCTGGTAGGCGGTGAACGTGGGCACCGCCCCCGGGTAGGTGGGAGCCTCGGCGACGATCACGTCGCCGGGGTCGATGAGAGTCTTGCAGACGAGGTCGATCACCTGCTGACCGCCGGTCGTCACGATCACCTCCGAGGGGTCGACCCGCGTTCCCTCGGCGGCCATGACCTCGACTATGCACCGCACCGTCGCGGCCATCCCTTCGGTCGGACCGTATTGCAGGGCTCTCGCCGTCGAGTCGGCCGCGACGTGGGCCATCAGGCTCGCGTAGAGCTCCGGCGAGAACGTCGAGGTGTCCGGCAGGCCACCCGCGAG
>DATFZP010000312.1:0-9564 GCA_035314405.1 Solirubrobacteraceae bacterium
GGCTCGATGAACTCGTCCGTCTCCCCGCGGGCGTAGGCGTCGCGAACCGCCTGCTCGCCGCTCGAGGCGTGGTAGGGCGTACGTCCGTGGACGAGCATGTCGTAGACCCGCTGCGTGCGCTCCCAGCGACGGTCGCGGTCCATCGCCCAGTAGCGCCCCACGACCGACCCCACCCGCACCCCCGGGGTGCCGTCGAGCTCCGCCAGGTACTCGACCCCGGCGTGGGGAAGCGTGTCGCGGCCGTCGGTGAACGCGTGAACCACCAGATCCTCGACCCCCAGCTCGTCTCCGAGTGCGATCAGGGCCCGCAGATGCTCCAATGAGGAGTGCACGCCGCCGTCGGAGACCAGTCCGAGCAGATGCACCCGCCCCGACGGCGCCCCCGTCTGCCCGCCCGACCGATCTCCGGCCCCCGTGAACGCCGTGCGCAGGACCTCGTTGCGCGCGAGCGATCCGTCGGCGATCGCATCGTCGATGCGCATCAGATCCTGGGGCACGACGGCGCCCGCCCCGAGGTTGAGGTGGCCGACCTCGCTGTTGCCCATCTGGCCCTCCGGGAGTCCCACCGCCGGACCGCTGGCGGTCAGGGACGTGTGGGCGCAGGCATCCCACAGCTGGTCGAACACCGGCGTGCTCGCGAGCGAGATCGCGTTGCCGGGTCCCGGCGGAGCGAGGCCCCACCCATCGAGGACGATCAGGCAGGCGCAGGGGACGGGCAGGCTCGCGGGTCCTTCGGGGATGCTCATCGCGCGGCTGCCACGATCTCCGAGAAGCCGTGGGCGTCCAGCGAGGCTCCCCCCACGAGCGCCCCGTCGACGTCCGGGAGCGAGAGCAGCTCGGGGGCGTTCTCCGGCTTGACCGAGCCGCCGTAGAGCACCCTCACCTCCTCGGCGGCCTGGCTGCTGCGGTCCCCCACGAGCGCCCTGATGAAGGCGATCGCCTCCTGCGCCTGCTCGGGGGTCGCGACCCTGCCGGTGCCGATCGCCCAGATCGGCTCGTAGGCGATCACGACCTCGCCGAGTCGGTCGCTCGGGACCCCCGCCAGATCGTCCCTCACCTGCTGGCGAAGCTTGCGGTCGGTGTCGTCGTCGTCACGCTCCCGCTCGGTCTCCCCCACGCACAGGATCGGCTCGAGGCCGGCCTCGAGCGCCGCCGGGACCTTCAGCGCGAGCGCCCTGTCGGTCTCCCCGAACAGCTCCCGCCGCTCGGAGTGCCCGAGCACCACCCCCCGCACGTCCAGCTCGCCGAGCATCGCCGGGGAGACCTCCCCCGTGAAGGCGCCCTCCGCCTCCTGATGCATGTTCTGGGCGTAGACCTCCACCCGCGATCCCCTGGCGCTGTCGACCATCGCACGCAGATCGGTGAAGGGCACGCAGATCGCCACGTCGACCCCGTCGACGGCCGATACCCGGGGGAGCAGGGCCTGGATGTACTCCTCGGCCTCCCGCTCGGTCTTGTACATCTTCCAATTGCCCGCGATCAGCGGGGTGCGGGCCATCAGGACGCCACCCCGGCCCCCTCGAGCGCCTCCACCCCCGGCAGGACCGCCCCCTCGACGAGCTCGAGCGTGGCCCCTCCGCCGGTCGACAGGTGATCGACGCGCTCCTCGAGCCCGAAGTGGGCGAGCGCCGCGGCCGAGTCGCCCCCTCCGACCACCGTCAGGCCGTCGGCATCGGCCACGGCCTGGGCCACCGCCCGCGTGCCCTCGGCGAAGGGCGGGAGCTCGAAGGCCCCCATCGGACCGTTCCAGAAGACGGTCCCCGCCCGGGCTATCTCATCCGCATAGCGCTTCGCGGTCGCCGGCCCGATGTCCAGGCCCATCCAGCCACGCGGGACCTCCACGCCGTCCAGCACCCGGTGGTCGGCGTCCGCCGCGAGCCGGTCCCCGATCACGAGGTCGACCGGCAGCACGATGCTCGCGGTCCCCGGAAGGGCCGCCTTCGCGAGCGCCGCCCGGGCGTGCTCGGTGTCCTCCTCGCAGCACAGCGAGTCCCCGACCTCGTGGCCCTGGGCACACAGAAACGGAAAGCACATGGCCCCGCCGATGATCACCACGTCGGCGATCTGCAGGAAGCGGTCGATCACGGCGATCTTGTCGGTCACCTTCGCCCCTCCCACCACTGCCACGAGGGGGTGGCGGGGGTGCTCGAGAATCCCCGTGAGGATCTTGACCTCCCTTTCCAGCAGCCTGCCGGCGGCACACGGCAGCAGGTGGGCCACTCCTGCCGTGCTCGCGTGGGCCCTGTGGGCGACGCCGAAGGCATCGTTGACGTACACGTCCGCGAGTTCCGCGAGGGCCCGTGCGAAGTCCGGGTCGTTGCGCTCCTCGCCCGGCTCGAAGCGGACGTTCTCGAGGACCAGGATCTCGCCCTCGCCGAGAGCGCGGGCGAGCGCCCGCACCTCGGGGCCCACGACGGCCGGAGCGAGCGTCACGCGGGCGTCGGTCAGCGAGCGCAGCCGATCGACCACCGGGGCCATCGACAGACCCTCCTCCCGGTGCCCCTTGGGCCGGCCGAGATGGGAGACGAGGATCAGCCGCCCGCCCCGCTTGCGCAGCTCTTCGATCGTGTCGAGCGCCGCCACTATCCGCGTGTCGTCGGCCACCGTCACGCGGCCGTCCTCGCTCGTCGCCAGCGGCACGTTGAAGTCGACCCTCACGAGCACCCTCTTGCCGCGCACGTCCAGGTCGTCAATGCTCCTCATCCGGTCCTCCGATCTCTGAGCGCTCGGTCACGATATCCCCCGCCGACCGCGATCCGTCCGGCCGGGCCCGCGGACCAGGGCTCACAGCACCCTCTGCACCAGGTCCACCAGGCGGCTCGAGTAGCCCCACTCGTTGTCGTACCAGGCGACCACCTTCAACATCGTCCCGTCCACGACGGCTGTCAGCAGGGAGTCGACGATCGAGGAGTACGGCGACTGGACGATGTCGGTCGAGACGATCGCGTCCTCGGTGTACTGGAGGATCCCCTCCATAGGGCCGTCGGCGGCGTCCTGCAGCGCCGCATTCACCTCCTCGACCGTCGTCTCGCGGGCGCACTCCACCGTCAGGTCCACGACGGAGCCCGTGGGCACCGGGGCCCGCACGGCGAAGCCGTTGAGCTTGCCCTGGAGCTCGGGGATCACGAGCCCGATCGCTTTGGCCGCTCCGGTCGAGGCCGGGATCAGGTTGATCGCCGCGGCCCGCGCCCGGCGGAGGTCGGAGTGCGGGAGATCCTGCAGCCGCTGGTCGGCGGTGTAGGCGTGGATGGTCGTCATCAGGCCGTGCTCGATGCCCACCGTGTCGTTGAGGACCTTCGCCACCGGCGCCAGGCAGTTGGTAGTGCACGATGCGTTGGAGATCACGTCGTGGAGATCCCTGTCGTAGACCTCGTCGAAGTTGACCCCGAGCACGACGGTCACGTCGGGATCGCTCGCCGGGGCCGAGATGATCACCTTCTTCGCCCCCTGGGCCAGGTGCTTGGCGGCTCCCTCGCGATCCCTGAAGTGGCCCGTCGACTCGATCACCACGTCGACCCCCAGCTCACCCCAGGGCAGGGCGGCGGGGTCGGTCTCGGCGAACACCTTCAGCTCCTTCCCGTCGACCTCGATCGCCCCCTCCCCACGAGCCTCGACGGTGCCGGGGTAGGGCCCGAGGATCGAGTCGTACTTGAGCAGGTGCGCGAGGGTCCGTGAGTCGGTCAGGTCGTTGACCGCCACCCACTCGACCTCCCCTTCCGGGACCTGGGCCTTGGCGGCACGGAACACGTTTCGGCCGATCCGGCCGAATCCGTTGATCCCCACTCGTACCGTCATCCATTGCCTCCTGAAGTGAAAATGAACGATGCCGGGCCTCGGGAGCGTGGCTCCTTCGCCCGGCGTGCCCAGCGGAGGCTATCAGTGCACCGGCGGTGGGGACGATGTGTGTTTTCCGCGGGGTCCTGCGACTTTTCCGCAGGCGAGGGCGAGTGTTCGCACCCGGGTTGCCGGCTAGGACGATCCCGTCGAGCCCCGTCCGACGGCCGCGAGCGGCTCGTCGTAGGGGACGCCGAAGTCCACGCGAACGACACGGTGCTCGCGCACGGTCCACACGCTGGCGCGCCTGCGGGCGACCTCGGCCCCGTCTCCTTCGAGGCGGCCGCGGCTTCTGTGCACGACCAGCACGCGATCCCCGCCGTCGATCACATCCTCGATCTCGAGGTGCAGGCTCTCCCAGGACCTCAGCCAATCACGCAGGGCCGCGTGCAGGCCGTCCAGGCCGCGGTCATAGCTCACCGGCTCCTGCCCCGGCTGTTGCATCGTGCAGCGGACGCGGGGGTCGTGCGCCCGTGCGACCTCCCGCTTCCACCGTGCCGAGGCCTCCTCGTCCCTGGCAATGGCGGCCAGGTCGACGTCCGGACGCGGCAGCATCGAGCGGATCAGCTCGACGTTCTCAGCCGACACGGTCCCAGCTCCGCGTCCGCACGCCGGGCAGCTCAGGCCCCCCGGAGGGAGCGGTCGATGTCCCGGTGGGCGACAGCCACGTCGAGGCCCTCGGTGCCGCGGTAGCGCTCGGCGAGGTGCTCGGCGATCGCCACCGAGCGATGGCGCCCGCCCGTGCAGCCGATCGCGATCACCATGTGGGACTTGCCCTCGGCCACGTACTGGGGCAGGAGGTAGTCCAGCAGCGGGTTCAGCCTCTCGTACAGCTGCTCCAGCCGCCCGTCGCCGGCGACGTAGTCGACGACGCGCTGGTCGAGGCCGGTGAGGTCGCGGAGGTCCGGCTCGTAGTGGGGGTTTGGGAGGAACCGCACATCGAAGGCCAGATCCTCCTCGCGGGGAGGCCCGTGCTTGAACCCGAAGCTCATGAACGTCACCGACAGCCGCCCCGCCCGCTTCTTCGGCAGGAACTCCTCGGCGATCGTCTCCCGGAGCATCGCCGCCGACATGTCGGTCGTGTCGATCACGAGGTCGGCCCGACCGCGCAACGGCTCGAGCAGCGTGCGCTCGGCGGCGATCCCGGCGGCCACGCTGCCCTCGGGCGCGAGCGGGTGTCGGCGGCGGGTCTCCTTGTAGCGGGTCACGAGCGTGTGCTCCGCCGCCTCGAGGAACAGCACGTGGTGGTCGACGCCGATCGCGTCGAGGTCGTCCACGACGGCCCGCAGCGCCTCGAAGTAGACCCCGCCGCGCACGTCGGAGACGACCGCCGCTCGTTCCACCTTGGAGCCCTTGTGGACGAACAGCTCGACCAGCGACCTGATCATCTCCGGCGGGAGGTTGTCGACGCAGAAGTACCCTGCGTCCTCGAACACGTTCATCGCCGTGGACTTGCCGGCTCCGGAGAATCCCGTGATCACCACGAGGTCCCGCAGCGGTGACTCGAAAACGGGACCGTCCGCCTCGCCACCGGAGGCTCGCTGCGGGACCGGGGGCCTGGTCGCGGCCATCTTCTCCATTCTGCCGCGTTCGGCGGACGAGCGGGGTGCCTGCAGGGGGGAGCCGGTCATCCGGCGCGGTGGAGGTTTCCGTGGAGCTCCCGCCCGACCTTCCCCGGCAGGCCGGGCACGGCTTCCAGCTCCTCACGCGAGGCCGCGACGATCGCCTCGGGGGAGCCGAAGTGTACGAGCAGTGCACGCTTCCTCGCCGGGCCGATCCCCGGCAGCTCGTCGAGCAGCGAGGTCGTCATCGCCCTGTCCCGACGGCTGCGATGGTGGGTCACGGCGAAGCGATGGGCCTCGTCGCGAACCCGCTGCAGCAGCTGCAGCTCCGGCGTGGAGTGGTCGAGCACGAGCGGCGAGGAGGAGCCGGGGAGGAACACCTCCTCGATGCGCTTGGCCAGCGAGATGACCGCGACGCCCCGCTCGCGGAACCCCCGCAGCGGCCGCAGGCCGGCCGCGAGCTGACCCCTGCCGCCGTCGATCACCACGAGGTTCGGCAGGGACGCGAAGCTGGCGTCGTAGGAGGGATCGTGGGGCGAGGTGTCCGCCTGGCGCTCCCATTGGGCAAAGCGGCGGGACAGGACCTCGGCCATCGCCGCGTAGTCATCGGAGGAGCCTTCGAGAGTGCGGATCGTGAAGCGCCGGTAGTCGGACTTCTTCGGCGCCCCGCCCTCGAAGACGACCATCGAGGCGACGGTGTGGGTGCCGCCGAGGTTCGAGATGTCGAAGCACTCGATGCGGATCGGGGGGGCGTCGAGACCGAGCGCGAGCTGCAGGCCCTCGAGCGCCTCCACCCGGCTCTGGCGACGGCGCTCCGAGCGCAGGCGCTCCTGGTCGAGAGCGAGGTGTGCGTTGCGCTCGGCGAGCTCGAGGATCCGCCGCTTCTCGCCCCGCTCGGCCGCCCGCAGCTCCACGGGGGCCGACCCGCGGCGGCTGGACAGCGCGTCGGCGAGGGCCGTGTGACCGGCGAGCTCCCTCTGGACCACGAGCAGCGCGGGGATCGCCATGTGGCCGCCGTAGTACTGGAGCATGAACTCCTCGGCCACCTCCCCGGGCTCCCGCTCGGCCTCGTTGGAGAGATAGAAGGACTGGCGATCGGAGAGCACCCCGTCGCGCACCTGGAAGACCTGTGCGTTCGCATCCCTCCCGTCGATCGCCACGGCCACCGCGTCGAAGGTGCCGGCGGACTCGTTCATCACGCGCCGGCGCTCGAGCAGCGAGCGAACCGCCCGCAGCCGGTTTCGCTCGAGGGTCGCCTGCTCGAACTCCTCCGCGGCCGCCGCCGCGCGCATCCTCGCCTCGAGATCCCGCTCGATCGCCGAGAAGCGCCCGGAGAGGAAGTCGATCACCCCGTCGATGCCCTTGCGGTAGTCCTCGGGGGAGACGTAGCCGACGCACGGCGCCTCGCAGCGCTTGATGTAGTAGTCCAGGCACGGGCTGCCGCTGCGCCGGCCGGGCTCCGGGCCGGTGCAGGATCGGAACATGAACACCTTCGCCAGCACCTCCAGGGTGGCCCGGACGCGCTTGGCGTTGGAGTACGGCCCGAAGTACGCCCGGCCCGGCCGGTGGCGCTCGCGTGTGAAGTAGACCCTCGGATAGGTCTCATCGAGCGAGATCGCGATGAACGGATAGGACTTGTCGTCGCGCAGCCGGATGTTGAAGCGGGGCCGGTACTGCTTGATGAAGCTCTGCTCCGCAAGCAGCGCCTCCGCCTCGGTGGCCACGACCACGCACTCGATGCTCTCCACGCCGGCCACCATCTCCGCGTGGCCGGGGCTGCCCGGCACCTGTGCCTTGGAGAAGTGGGAGGCCACCCGCTTGCGCAGCGAGTTGGCCTTGCCCACGTACAGGACCCGTCCGCGGGCGTCGCGGAAGATGTACACCCCCGGCTGATCGGGCAGCGCGCGGCGCTGCCCTGCGAGGCTCGCCCGTGCCTCCTGCTCCTCGCTTCGCCGCTCGATCACCGCCATCCCCCCGAGGATACGGGGACCAGATGCCTCGCCCTCAATAGCTGCGGGAGCGGCGGAAGACCTCCATCAGCGAGTAGGCGGCGATCGCCACGAGCACGAACCAGGCGGCCTCGCCGAGCCCCGTCTGCCACATCCGCGAGCGGGCCGCCCACAGGAACACGCCGAGCGCGAGGCCTCCGTAGAGCATCGCCCGGTGGCGATCGCCGAGGCCATGGATCGCGACCCGGTGTTCGCGGTAGAGCCGCAGCCCGAGGTACCCGAAGGCAATCCCGAAGGCGGCCCACAGCGCCGCTTCGAAGGCGCTGGCCGCCCGCCCGCCGCCCGGCAGGAAGTGCACGGCGGCGGCGATCACGAGAATGATCGCGACGTTGCGGACGGCCTTCATTCGATCCATGCGATCAGTCTCGCAGGCCTCAGTCGATCAGCGCCTCCAGGCGGGCGTAGGCGTCCTCGACGGCCCGTCTGGCGGCCGTGTGCCGAGCCTCGGACTTGGCCGACTCGTAGCGGCTCGCCCACGCTGCCGGGTCGGCGAGCGCGTCCTCTAGCGCCCGCAGCTCGGCCTCGGCCTCCTCGACCTCCCGCTCGGCCTGCTCCTGGCGGCTCACGCGGTTCTTCGACGGTCCCTTCGCTCTCGCCTTGGGCTTGCCGGAGCCCTCGCCGGCCCCGCGCCCGGGCCTGCCCGCGCCCCCGTCCCCGTCCCCGTCGGCATCCGGCCGCGAGCCGTTGCCCCTCGCGGCCTCGAGCGCCCGACCGGCGCCCCCCTGCCCCCCGGCTGCCGCCCGCCGCTGGTCGCGGACGCGGACGTACTCGGGCCAGCCGCCGGTGTAGCTGTGCAGCGTTCCGTCCTCCACCGCCACCGTGCGGGTGCCGACCGCATCGAGCAGGGCGCGGTCGTGGGAGACGAGCAGGATCGCCCCGGGAAACGAGCGCAGGGCGTCCTCCAGCGCCTCCCGGCTCTCGAGGTCGAGGTGGTTGGTGGGCTCGTCGAGGATCAGGACGTTCGGAGGGTTCTGGTCCGCCCCGACGAGCACGGCGAGGGACAGCCGCCGCCGCTCCCCGCCGGAGAGCCCCGCGAGCGGCTTTTCGGCCTCCTCGCCCGAGAACAGGAAGCGCCCCAGCAGCGCCCGGGCCCGGTTCGGGCTCAGGCCTGTGGCTCGCTCGGCGGCGTCGAGCACGGTCTGCCCGGGAGGCCCGCCGGCGCCGAGCTCCTCGGCGTGCTGGGAGAGGAACCCGACCGTGACGTTGTGTCCGGTGCTCAGCTTCCCCGCGGCCAGCCCGCGGCGAGAAGCCAGCGCTTCGATCAGCGTCGTCTTGCCGCTCCCGTTGGGCCCGACCAGCGAGACGTGCTCCCCCCGCTCGAGCCACAGCTCGGCGTGGTCGAGCAGGACCACAGGCCCTCCCTCCGTGCGATCGCCCACCTCCAGGCGCCCGTCGGTGAGCTCGAAGATCACACGCCCCGACCTCCGGGGTTTGGAGAAGGCGAACTCGAGCCCCCGCTGATCGCCGGGGTCGCGCTCGATCCTCTCCATCTTCGCGAGCTTCTTGACCCGCGACTGCGCCTGGCGGGCCTTGCTCGCCTTGAAGCGGAAGCGCTCGATGAAGCGCTCCATGCGCTCGATCTCCGCCCGCTGCGCCTCGATCGCCTTGCCGAGTGCGATCTCCCGGGCAGCCTGCTCCCGCCGCCACTGATGCCAGGTGCCGGCGAAGTACCGCGACCGCGTTGGGGGACCGAGGTCCAGCTCCAGCACGGCCGTGCCGACGGCCTCCAGGAACCAGCGATCGTGGGCGACGAGCACCACCGCGGCGTCGAGCTCCACGAGCGTCTGCTCCAGCCACTCGAGCGACTCGATGTCGAGATGGTTGGTGGGCTCGTCGAGCAGGAGGACGTCCGCCGCCGTGGCGAGGGCCCGCGCCAGCGAGGCCCTCGTGAGCTGACCTCCGGAGAACGTGTCGAGGGGGCGATCGAGCTGATCCTCGCCGAACCCGAGCCCGTGGGCCATGGCGGTTGCGCGGTTGCGCCACAGGTAGCCGCCCCGCGCCTCCAGTCTCGCCTGGGCCTGGGCGTAGCGGGCGAGCACCGCCTCGTCGGCTCCGCCGGCGGCCATCCTCCCCTCGAGCTCGCTCAGCTCCGACTCGATCTCGAGCTCCTCTGCGCATCCCGACAGCAGGTAGTCGCGCAGGGCCAGCCCCCGCTCCCG
>DATFZP010000313.1:0-13302 GCA_035314405.1 Solirubrobacteraceae bacterium
TGCCGGTGTTCTTCGCCAGGCCCACGAGCGCGAGCCTCCTCGCCGAGGCGGTCAGTTCGGAGAGCAGCAAGGAATCAGCGTGGGGCCGACACGCGGGCCGCGAGCTCCCGCACGATGAACGTCGCCAGGTGGTTGGGGTAGGTGCCCTTGGAGAAGCCCGCGTCGTAGCCGAGCTCCTTGGCGAGCTCGTTGGTCACGCGGGGTCCCCCGCACGCGAGGATCATCTCCCGGCGCCTGCCCTCGGCCTCGACCATCTCGACCAGCTCGGTGAGGTTGTGGATGTGCAGATTCCGCTGGGTCACCGTCTGGGAGACGAGGATCACGTCGGCGCCGACCTCGATCGCCTTGGCCACGAGCACGCTGTTGGGCACCTGGCTGCCGAGGTTGTGGGTCTCGAAGGCGCGATACCCCTCGAGGCCGTGGTGACCGTGGTAGCCCTTGAGGTTGAGCATCGCGTCGATCCCCACGCTGTGGGTGTCCGAGCCGGTGCTCGCTCCCACCACCACGATCCTGCGCCCGATGTGCTCCTCGGCGAACCTGTCGATCTCGTCCTCGCTCAGGTACTCGATGTCGAAGCCCTCCCCCCGGAGCGCCGAGAAGTCGACGGTCTGCACGCACCGTCCGTACATCACGAAGTAGGTGTAGCCGGCTGTCAGCTGCTCGTAGTGGACCACCTCCGGGTCCTCGAAGCCCATCTTCCCTGCGAGCTCGAGCGCTGCCTTGCGGGCTGCCAGCGAGTAGGGGACCGGCAGCGTGAAGCTCATCTGCACGAGGCCGTCCCCCATGTGGTCGGCGTAGGGGGTGACGGCGGTGAGGTCGAGCTCCCTACGCATAGCTGGCCTGCCGCATCAGCTCGACGACGGGGTTCAGGTAACCGTCGGCCGTCGTCACGATCCCCTCGATGCCCCTCCCCTCATCCACGCCGCGGCCGACGTCGCCGAAGGTGGCTTCCTCGATCGCCTCGAACAGCCCCGTCTGGGCGATCCGCTCGAGCAGCTCGTGGGCGCCGGCGAGTACCTCGTGGGCACGGGTCTGGATGATCCCGCCCCGCTTGAACTCGATCTCATCGCCGAGGTCGCGGGCCGCGTTGAAGACGTAGCCCACGTTCTGCAGCCCGAGCACGCGGTCGTGGATGTGGGGGGTGAAGATCCCCTCCGTGGGCACGCCGATCGTTTGCACCCCCTGTCGCGTGGCGATCGTGACGAGGTTGAACAGCGTGTCGCAGGCGTGCGTGCGGAAGAGGTTCCCGTCCATGTGCCTGGTGGGAGGCATGTACTTGACGGGGCAGTCGGGGAACAGCTCCCTCGTCAGCTGGGCCTGGGCCCACTCATACAGCAGGCCGTTGGTCACCGGCACATCGATCTCGAACGCATCCCCGAGCGCGATCTGCGAGTCGGGGACCCCCGACTCGTGGGCGAGCTGATGGTTGATGAACTGGGAGGCGGTCACCGATGGAGCCGCCTGCAGGGCGTCGGCCGTCCGCAGGTAGTTGTCCTCGCCCGTGTTGATCACGACTCCGAAGTACCCGTTGATCATTCGCGAGACGCGTTGGTCGATGAGGCCCCTGACGATGTTGATGTCGCGGTAGAGGATCCCGTAGAGGGCGTCGTTGACCATGTTGTCGAAACCCTCCCACGCTCCCATCGCGGCGATCTCCGACATGCACAGGCCCGAGCAGAAGCTCGACAGCCTCACGTAGCGCCCGTGCTCCTCCGACCACTCGTCGATGGCCTCCCGCATGATCCGGAAGTTCGCCTGGGTGGCGAACGTGCCCCCATAGCCCTCGGTGGTCGGTCCGTAGGGCACGTAGTCGAGCAGGCTCTGGGCGGTCGAGCGGATGACGGCCACGATGTCCCCTCCGGCCTCCGCCACCGCACGCGCGTGGACGACGTCCTCGTAGACGTTCCCGGTGGCCGTGAGCACGTAGCGCAGCGGCTCTCCGCGCTCGCCCAGCCGCTCCCGCATCGCCCGGCGCTCGTCGAAGCGGCGGTTGATGTCGGTCAGGCGTGTGGCGCACTCCAGGGTGACCCGCTCCCGGATGGCGGGCTCCTCCGCGAGCTCGAGCTCCGACAGGACGAGCTCGCCGGAGCTCACCCCTTCGGCGATCTCCTGGGGGGAGCGAGCGGTCTGGATCATCGCGTTGCCGAGCCAGTAGGCGACGCCCAGGGGCAGGCCGCCGGCGTCGTGGATGTGGTCGACGAGGACGTTCGGCAGGGGCACCTCCAGTGCGTCGGCGCCGTCCACTCCCAGGAGCCTCGTGACGCTCCGCTCGACCGACACCGTCGTCCGCCTGGCGATCCGCTCGCTCACCTGCTCGGCGATCTGCCTGGCCGCCTGCCGGCAGGCGGCCACCACCCCCGGATCGAGATCGAGCTTGCCGGTCGCGCTCATCGCAGGTCTCGGACGATCGGAAACGGGATCACCTCGCGCAGGGTGTCCCGTTCGGTGAGGATCATCACCAGCCGGTCGACGCCCATGCCCCCACCGGCGGTGGGGGAGTAGCCGTACTCGATCGCCCGTGCGTATTCCTCGTCGTTGGGGTGGGGGACGTCTGCGTCGTCGACCATCCGCCGCTTGCGCTGATCGACGAATCGCTGCCACTGATCGACTGGGTCGTTGAGCTCGGTGTCCCCGCTGACCAGCTCCACTCCGCCGATGACCGCGTCGAAGTGCTCCGCCAGCTCGGGGTGGACGGAGTGGCGCTTGGTGATCGGGAACGGCTCGAGGGGGAAGTCGAAGACGTGGGTCGGCTGGTTGATCGTGGGCTCGATCAGCTTCGCGTAGATGTCCCCCACGAGCTCCGCCCAGCTCGCCGCGGGGTCCAGCGGAACTTCGAGCACCTCGGCCAGCTGCGACCGGTCGGCCTCCATGAAGTCGACACCGGTCGCCTGCAGGATCGCCTCCCTCATCGTGATCCGCCGCCACGGCTTGGACAGGTCGATCGTCTCCCCCGCTCTCTTGATCTCCGTCCGCCCGAGGGCCCGCCGGGCCACGAACGCGAACATCTCTTCGGTTGCGGTGGCCACGTCGTTGTAATCGGCGTAGGCCATCATGAACTCGATGATCGTGAACTCGGGGCTGTGCTTGTGGGAGATGCCCTCGTTGCGGAAGACCTTGCCCATGTCGTACACGTTCTCCAGGCCCCCGACGATGCAGCGGTTGAGAAACAGCTCGACGGAGATGCGCAGGTAGAGGTCGCGGTTGAGGGCGTTGTGGTGGGTCGTGAACGGCCGCGACCCGGCGCCTCCCGCGAGCGACTGCAGGGCGGGCGTTTCGACTTCGACGAAGTTTCTGTCGTTGAGCCACTCGCGGATCGCCGCGACGATCCTCGCCCGGGTGACGAACAGCTCCCGCGTCTCGTCGTTGGCGATCAGGTCGAGCTCGCGGTAGCGGTAGCGGGTACCCGTGTCGCCGAGGCCGTGGTGCTTGTCCGGAGGGGGCCGCAGCGTCTTGGTCAGCAGCGTGCATTCGAGGACGGCGAGGGCGAGCTGGCCGCGCTGGGTGACGTACACGCACCCCACGATCCCGACGATGTCCCCGATGTCGAGGTTGAGGATCCGCTCGTAGGCTCCCTCCCCGAGCTCCCCCACGCGCACGACGGCCTGGATCGTGCCGGACAGGTCTCGAATGTCCATGAAGGCGGTCTTGCCGTGCACCCGCCGGGAGATCAGACGGCCGGCGATGTGGTGTCGCAGCTCCGGGTGCTCCCCCGCCTGCAGCTCGGCGGGGTCGTGGGCGGCGATCACGGATGCGATCAGCTCCCGGTCGGGCAGGCTCACCGGGGGATAGGGATCGATCCCTTCGGCCCGCAGCCGTTCCATCTTCGCACGCCGTTCATCGAATTCGACGGCCCCTTCGCTCTCCACGGCGGCCGCCTGGGCCGCCGTGGTGGATGGGCTGTCGTCCTGCTCCTCTTCCTGCTGATCCTGTACCGGCATATCGAAACGATCCTCCCAGGTGGCACGCTCTTGTTCAAGGCGCTCCCTCGCGGGCCGAAGGCCGGGGAACGCGCGCCGGGGGCCGCTCGGCCCGCGGGGTCGGGGAGGGCATGTCGGGCGGCGCGAGACCTGACCGTCAGGCCATCGGCAGCGACATGCCCACGGGTTTGGGGCTCGCCTGCTCCTCCGTCGCGGCGGGCTCCGTCGCGAGGTCGGGCAGAACGGGGAGCGCCGTCGGCGTCATCGCGATCAATCCCCTCGCTGCCTGGCGGATCGCCTGGGAGGCGGCGTCATCGGGGTCCTCGACGACGAGCGGCACGCCGATGTCCGCCTGCTCGCGCAGCGGCATCGTCAGGGGGACCTTGCCGAGCAGGGGAACGTCGAGCTCGTCGGCGAGCTCCTGGCCGCCTCCCTCTCCGAAGATCGTGAACCGCTCGCCCGTCGGCGTCGTGAAGCTCGACATGTTCTCGATCACCCCCGCGATCTCCAGCGAGAGCTTCCCCGCCATCTGGGCCGCCCTGCGGGCCACCCGCTGGGCGGTGGGCTGGGGTGTCGTGACGATCACGAACCGGGCCTGGGGAAGCAGCTGGGCGAGCGTCATCGAGACGTCGCCGGTACCGGGGGGCAGGTCGACGAGCAGGTAGTCAAGAGCGCCCCAGTCGACATCCTGCAGGAACTGGGTGAGGGCCTTGTGGAGCATCGGTCCCCGCCACACGACCGCCGCGTCCTCCTCGACGAAGAACCCGATCGAGATCACCTTCACTCCGTGGGCGCTGAGGGGAATGATCTTGCGCTCCGGCGAGACCGCCGGACGGGTCGAGCCGAGGCCGTACATGCGAGGGATCGAGTACCCCCACACGTCGGCGTCGAGGACACCCACCCGCCTGCCCTCTCCAGCCAGGGCGCTGGCGAGGTTGGCGGTGAGGGTTGACTTGCCCACCCCGCCCTTGCCGGAGCCGATGCAGATGACGTTGGCGACCTGCGCCAGCGTTCCCACCGGCAGGCTGCCGCGGCCCAGCTTCTCCCGGAGGGCTGACTTCTGGCTGTCCGTGAGGACGTCGAAGTAGACGTTCACGTGGCTCACCCCCTCGACCGAGCCCGCTGCCTGCGCCACGGCCGTCTGGAAGTGGCCCTTGATCGGGCAGCCGGGCGTCGTCAGCGAGACGGTCACGTCGATGACCCCGTTGGGGCTGACGTCGATCGAGCGGACCATGTCCAGCTCGACGATCGAGCGGTGCAGCTCGGGGTCGATCACGGCCTGCAGCGAGGAGAGGATCTCGTTCCTGTCGATCACGGGGACCCATTGTGGCAAACCCGGGCTCCGCGGCCCGGCGGCATCGCGGGGGGCGCCGCGCTCGTGCCCGTCACGGGCTGCGGGTGCGGGGACGAGGGCGGGGCGGGGAGGGGGGAGAAAAAGATGACCCGCGGGCGGTGGGGGCCGCCCGCGGGTCGAGGGAGGAGAGGGTGCTACCACTGCCGGCGGGATATGAGGCCGGCAGACTTTCCCGCCGGCGGCCTCTCCTGACCGGGCGGGGGAAGTGGGGGATCTCAGACGATGCTGAGAATGCGCTCCTGCACGCGATTTGCGAGCTCGGGCACGCGGTTGGCGAGGTCGCCTCCGTTCTTCGTGAAAGCCTCACGACGATCGTCGAGGTCGTTGACCGTGCCCTCGATCACGCGACGGCGCTGGCGCAGTTCCCGCTCGACCCGTACGCGGGCTTTGCGGACCTGGCGCTCGAGGCGGTTGCGGGCGGTGACCCCCCGGCGCTCGAACCTTCGCAGCTGCTGCTGGGTCTTCCGGGTCGAGGAGTAGGTCGAGAGCGTGTCGGTCACCGTGGAGACGACCCGGTCACGGGCGATGAGGGCCGCGCCCACCGGAATCAGCACGACGCGCTCGGCGTAGTCGCCGACGACCTGGACAGGCTCCCGCGTGGTGGTGTGGACCTGGCGGGGGCTCGTCGCCGGCCGTCTGGCCGTGCGGCTGCGGGCGGATTTCGAGCGGGTCGCTTTGGCCCTCGTCGAGCCGGTGCGGGTGCGGCTCGCGGTGGTGGCTTTCGCCGCCACCGGTTTGCGCGGGGTTTTGGCTCGTGACTTCGAGCCGTTGGGGGAAGTGGTGTTGGCGGTGGGCATCTGAGGCGTTCTCCTGTGGTCTCTCTCGCTCTTGCGAGTAACGGGATGTGTATGTGCTCCGATCGGGCCAGCCGCTGATCAGCGCGGCGAACACATGTTTGTAACCCGTGTTGAAGAGATCGTTACAGCGGCATCCTAGCACGGCGTGAAAAAGCAGGTAACAAGCCGATCTCCCCTGCTCTACTTTGTAACAGGAGGAACATGCGTTCGGCCCGCCGGCGGCGCAGCCATCGGCCCGCCCGAGGTCTCAGCCGGGCTGCAACTCCGTCGGTCGGGCGCCAATCCGGGCGATCCACCGACCGGGGTCCTCGATCTCGGCGGCGCTGGGGAGCGTGTCCGGCCCTGTCCACGCGCGGGCGAGCGAGGCGGTGCCCCCGTCGGCCACCACCGCGTCGCAGAAGCGGCGGCCCATCTCGTACTGGCGGAGCTTCAGCTCGAGTCCGAGCAGCCGCTCGAGCACCCGCCAGGGCAGGCCCCTGTGCTCCCGGCGACGGGTCATCGCCGCCCGGAGCCTCGGCAGCGACGGCAGCACCTCGCCCCCGACCGCGTCCATCGTGTGCTCGGCGTGCCCCTCGATCAGGGACATCGTGGCCTGCATCCGCTCCACGAGCTGCCACCGGTCCTCCCCGAGGGTCACCCGCAGCAGCTCTCCCCGGCGGGCACGGTCGACCATGTCCCTCAGCTGGGAGGGGTCGGGCAGGCCGGGGAGGCGGCGGGCCCCGCCGGGTGCGCCCGCGAGGCCGACCTGCAGACCGTCGATCAGCTCCCTCAGCATCCCCCCGAGATGGTCCCGCAGCCACGGGGCTCCGGAGAACTGGACGGCGTGGGTTATCTCGTGGATCGCCACCCACACGACCAGCTCGTCGCGGTCCACGCCGAGGTTGATGGCGGCCTGGGCGAGGTTCGGGGCGATCAGCAGCAGGCGGGGCGGGACGGTCGGGTCGAGCAGGGCGAGCTCGTACTGGCCGAGGACCCGCTGGGACAGGATCCCCGTGAGCGCCCCGACCTGCGCCCCGAGCAGGAATCCGGACGCCGCCTGCAGCGGGCCCCCGAGCGGGCCCGGGCCGGATCCGAGCCGCTCCCCGAGGGGCTCGAGCAGCGGCCGCATCGAGCCCAGGTTCGCGGCGATCCAGGCGGGACGGTCGACCGTCTCCAGCGGGGGCAGCTCGGAGGGAAGGGCGAGCCGGCTGTAATCGCTCACGCGCCGGGCGAAGTCCCTCGCGAGCGGCTCCACGGCGGCGGCCCGCACACCCCCGCGGGGAGGCGATCCGGCGAGGAGCTCTCCGATCCTCTGGGCTGCACCCCAATCGATCAAGTCCACCCTCAGAGCGTAGCCGGGCCCGGTCTGCCGCCCGCGTATCCTTGCGTTGTGCCTGCCTCGAGAACCGCCTCCGTGCCGAGCGCAGGCCCGTCCGCCGGCGACCCCGGAGAGGGCTTCCTGGGACGGGCGGAGGTGCGGGACGTGCTCGCGTGGGTGCGCCTGCTCGTCGATCCCCACGATGCCGCCGCGGTGGTCCGCGCCCTGGCCCGCCCCCCGATCGAGCTGCCCCAGGTCGATCTCGCGCGGGTGATCCAGCTGGCCCGTCGTCGCAAGCTCGACCTCGTCCTCGGCCTCACCGCCGCCACCGAGTCCCCCCAGGTCCCTCCGGAGGCCCGCGAGCGCATCCAGCGCTTCGTCGAGCTGCACAGCAGCGTCTCCGCCGAGCTCGACGAGGTCGGCCCCGAGGAGTTCATCGGGCGCCTGATCGAGCGCCTGGCCGTGAGGGGCCGCCCCCTGCTCGCGCCCGAGGACGCCGCCGAGCAGCGGATGAGCCTCGACCGCCTTCGCGGTCTGGCGCTGGACTTCACCCGCCGCAGCCCCGCGGCGAGCACCCGCGAGCTGGCACGGCACCTGGCTGTCGCCGCTGCCGGGCGCGAGCGCGAGTGGGATGGCGGCGTCGGCACCCCGGAGGCTCCCGCCAGCCGGCCGGCCGGGCTCGAGGAGGGATCCCTCCAGGACACCCTGCAGCGCCTGCGGGAGGAGGTGCTAGCGAGCGTCGGGCGGATCGGCGGGCGGCTGGGGGAGCTGCGGCTGGACACCGAGATCGACATCTCCCACGGAGTGGTGCGCTACCTGGAGCTGTTGAAGCTCTCCGCTCTGCTGCAGCGCCCCGAGGGGGGTCAGGGGCTGGCCGAGGCGCTGGAGGACGTCAACGCGCGCCTGCTGGCGGCCACGACCGCCCTGCAGCGCGAGATCTTCCTGACTTCCACCCTCGACGAGACCCTGCTCGCGGTGGAGACTGACGAGCGCGCCCGCGCCCGCGCCCTGGCGCCGCGGGAGGAGCGCTCGCTGGGTCCGTTCCTGCCCCGCAAGGGGATCGGCCTCGCGCTGTCGGCGTCCGACATCCAGACCTACCGAAGCTGCCCCCTGCGGTACAAGTTCGCTCGGGTTCTGCGTATCCCCTCCGAGCAGACCGTCCACCAGCGCTTCGGGATCGTCGTGCACCAGGTGCTCGAGCGCTACCACTCCGAGGGCGCCACCACGCTCGAGCAGATGCTCGACCTGCTCGACGCCGGGTGGCGCAGGAGCGGCCTCGGCGAGAGCGAGCCGGAGCTGTGGGAGAAGGCCCGCACGGCCCTCACCCGCTACCACTCCAGGCTGCGGGAGCAGGACTCCCAGCCGGTGTGGTTCGAGCGGCAGTTCGCCTTCCGCCTGGGCCCCCACCACCTCCGCGGGCGGATCGACAGGATCGACAGGCTCGCGGAGGGCTCCGATGCGCGCTACGAGCTGATCGACTACAAGACCTCCCGCCCGAGGACGGCGGAGCAGCTCGCCGACGACGTCCAGCTCTCCCTGTACGCGCTCGCCGCCCGGGAAGCGTGGCAGCTGGAGTCCTCCCGGCAGGCCTACTACTACGTGCTCGACGACCTCAAGGTGCCGGTTCCGAGGAGCGAGAGAGACGAGGAAGAGGTCCGGGACACGGTCCTCGAGGTCGGAGAGGGGATCCTCTCGCAGGCCTTCGAGCCGACCCCCTCCCAGCGGGCGTGCGCGATCTGCGACTATCGCATCGTGTGCCCGGCGGCCGAGGGGTAGCCGAGGGCCCGGCTACTTGCCCTCGCGACCCCGCTGGCGCAGGAAGCGCTGGAATTCGCGGGCGAGGATGTCCCCCGAGGGGACCTCGGAGGGGTCCTCGTCCTCGCCCTCCGTCGCCTGCTCGAGCCGTTCCACGAACGCCTGGATGTCCGGGTCGCTCTTCACGGCCAACCCCACCTGCCGTTCGTACTCGGCGGCCGCGGCTTCGAGCTCGGAGACGTCCACCGAGACGCCGATCAGTCCTTCCACCCTGCGCAGCAGGGCGAGGGCTGCCTGGGGGTTGGATGCCGCGGCCACGTAGTGGGGCACGGCCGCCCACAGGCTCGCCGACGGCAGTCCCGCCCGTGCGCAGGCCGCGTGCAGGACGCCGACGATCCCCGTCGGGCCCTCGTAGGAGGAGGCCTGTATGCCGAGCCGTGCCAGCAGCGATCCGTCGGATGCGTGTCCGGTCATCGCCACTGGTCGCGTGTGGGGCACGTCGCCCAGCAGGGCACCGAGCGTCACGACCACCTGTACCCCGAGCGCCTCGGCGAGGTCGACGAGGTTGGCGCTCAGCGTGCTCCAGCGCATCGACGGCTCCACCCCCTGCACGAGGACGAGGTCGCGGGGCGCCCGGGGGGCGGGAGCCTCGGAGATCTCGACCGTCGGCCAGACGATCTCCCTCAGCTCGTGCTCGCCGAAGCGGATGCACGGGCGGTTGGCCTGGAAGTCGTAGAACTCCTCGGGGTCCAGGCGCGCGAACGGTCTGGCGTCGAGCGCCCCGGCGAGGAAGGCGACGGCGCTCGAGGCGGCGTCTCCGGCGTCGTTCCAGCCCTTGAACGCACACACCATCGCAGGGGCTCTCAGACCATTCGGGCGCCGGTCCCAGATCAACGGCTGCATCCGAACCACCGTACATCATGAGCCAGTGGCCTCCCCTCCGCACGCACCACCGGACACCCTTCAGACGGTCGCCACGCTCCGCGCGGAGGAGGAGGTCGACGGCGTGTTCGCTTGCACCCGCAAGGAGCGCCTCGTCTCTCGCACCGGGTCGCCCTACCTGACGATCGAGCTGCGCGACAGCACCGGGTCGATCCGCGGGCGTGCCTTCCGCGACGCCGACCTGCTCGCGGGTCGCTTCGATCGGGGCGAGCTCGTGAGGGTCCGGGGACGGGTGGGGCGCTTTCGCGAGGAGCTCCAGGTAGAGGTCCGCACGATCGCCCGTGCCGACGGCGCAGAGGCCGACCCCAGCCGGTTCCTCCCCGTCGCCTACCGCGACCTCGACGAGCTGGAGGGCTTTTTCGAACACCTCTCCCGAGAGGTCTACGACGACGGACTGAGGACACTCCTGCAGCGGCTGCTCGCCGACGCCCCGCTGCGCGCCGAGATACGGCGTGCGCCCTGCTCGGTTCCCGTGGCGAGCCCGGGCGCTCGCGAAGGCGCCCACGGCTCCGCCTCACCGGCGGGGTCCGGTCGCGGCGCGGGCGGCCACCACGCCTACCTCGGGGGGCTGCTCGAGCACACCGTCGCCGTGGCCACGATGGCCCTCGAGCTGTGCGCCGTGCACCCCCGTCTGGATCGCGACCTGCTCCTCTGCGCCGCACTCGTCCACGATCTGGGGAAGACCCGCGAATTCACCTACGGCGCGGAGATCGCCCGGACCCGGGAGGGCCGGCTGCTCGGCCACGTCGAGCTCGGGCTGAGGGTGATCGCCGAGCACTCCCCGCCATCCCTCGACGGAGAGCGCCTGCTCTCGCTCGAGCACTGCGTGATGCTCCACCACGGAGCCGAGGCCGCGGGCGGGCGCCGCTTCGCCTCGGCCGAGGCGCTCGCCCTGCACCGGCTGAACTCGCTCGACAGCCAGGTCAAGGCGGCCTTCGAGCACGGCGTCGGATCCAGCGCCTGATCGGCCGTCCGATCCGCCCCCGAGCCACCCCTCGGCGATCAAGAGGGCTCTCGCGGCTGCCGATGTAGATCACAATGGGGGAGATCATCTTTCCAACGGTCGCACCCGACACGCTCGCCCGGGAGGATGACCGCGATGCGCGTCCGGCAAGCGGCGCCGGCAACGGGGTGTACACACCGCGCCATCCCGGGCGCTCGACGCGGATGATCGGGGAGGTCGCCGTCGACCTCGGCTTCGCCGACCGCGACAGCGTCGAGGACGCGGTGGCGGCGGCCCGCGAGCAGGGCCGGCCGACGGGCCTCGTGCTCGTCGAACGGGGGATCCTCCGTCACGACCAGCTCGCTCGGGTGGTCGCCGAGCGCTTCGGCCTGGACTTCATCGACCTCGCCGTCTACGACCTCGACATGGGCGCCGTCAGCCTGATGAGCGTCGAGACGGCGAAGCGCTACCAGGCCGTGCCGGTGGGCTTCACCGACGACGGGGCGCTGCTGCTGGCGATGGCCAACCCCACCAACGTCCTCACAATCGACGACGTCGGGATGATGACCGGACGGCGGATCAGGCCGGCGGCGGCGTCGCTGGAGGACCTCGACCTGCTGCTCGCCCGTCTGACCCAGATGGACGACTCGATCGAGGACCTCGTCCAGGACGACGGCGAGGAGGAGGGCGAGGAGGGTGTCCTCATCGACGAGGCCGACAACGACGCCCCGATCATCAAGCTCGTCCACTCGATCGTCGCCCAGGCGATCCAGCAGGGCGCCTCCGACATCCACGTCAACCCGGAAGAGGGCGACACGCGGGTGCTCTTCCGCGTCGACGGGGTGCTCGCACCGGCAGCGACCGTCAAGCGCCGGATGGCCACCGGGGTGGTCTCCCGGATCAAGATCATGGCCGACCTTGACATCTCCGAGAAGCGGGTCCCCCAGGATGGCCGTTTCGCGCTGACGGTGGACGGGCGGCGGGTGGACATACGCGTGGTGACGCTGCCGCTCGTCAACGGCGAGGGAGCCGTGATGAGGATCCTCGACAAGGGAGCGGTCGTCGACGGCCTCGAGTCGCTCGGCATGCAGCCGGCGGCCCAGGAGCGGTTCATCCAGGCGATCCACCGTCCGAACGGTGCGGTGCTGGTGACCGGCCCGACGGGCTCCGGCAAGTCGACGACCCTGTACGCCGCCCTCCACGCCCTCAACGACGGCGAACGGAGCATCCTCACGATCGAGGACCCCGTCGAGCAGCGGATAGCGGGCGTCAAGCAGATGCAGATCGCGCCGAAGGCCGGCGTCACCTTCGACGTCGGCCTGCGCTCGATGCTCCGCGCCGACCCCGACGTGATCATGGTCGGAGAGATCCGCGATCGGGAGACCGCCCACATCGCGGTCGAGGCGGCGCTGACGGGCCACCTGGTGCTCTCGACCCTCCACACGCGCGACGCACCGAGCGCCCTCGGCCGGCTGATCGACATGGGCATCGAGCCCTTCCTGGTCTCCTCCGCCGTCGACTGCATCGTCGCCCAGCGGCTCGTGCGGATGCTCTGCAGGCACTGCAAGCGCCCCCAGAGCGTGCCCGACTCCGTGCTCGCCGAGCGCGGCCTGATCGGCGTGCAACCGCTGGAGCCGGTCGGCTGCTCCCGCTGCGCCGGCAGCGGCTACCGCGGCCGCGTGGGGCTGTATGAGGTGATGTCGGTCAGCGAGCGAATCCGCGCGTTGATTCTCGAGCGGGCCTCTGTCGACGAGATGGTCGCGGTCGCCGTCGGGGAAGGGATGCTGCGGCTGCGCGACGACGGTCTGGAGAAGGTCCGCGAGGGCCTGACCTCGATCGCCGAGGTGGAACGCATGACCAACAGCATGCTGTAGGCGGGCGCCCTGCCCGTGGCCCGACCCGGCGAGGACGTCCGGCCGGCGTCGCCCGCGAGGCGACGCCGGCCGGACGGGCAGGGGCTACTTGCTCCTGCCCGCTGCCTTCTTGGCTTTTTTCCCTTTGGCGTGACCGTGCTTCGGTTCGGCCGGGTCCAGGCGGGTGCCGTCGGCGGACTGCTTGTCCCACTTGCAGTCATACGGACGTCCGAGGTCGAACGGGCCGGAGATCGCCTGCGTCACGACGCCCTTTTCCAGGTAGGCGTAGGTGACCGTCAGCAGCGGGTCGACCCGCGGCTCGGCACAGAGCTTCGTGCCGATCGCGAACTGCCCCGTGATCGTCTCGTAGGCTCCTTTCGTGGCGCCAACGCAGTTGACGGCGTAGCCCGGGAGTTCCCCGGAGCAGGAGAAGGTGTCGGTCAG
>DATFZP010000314.1:0-3165 GCA_035314405.1 Solirubrobacteraceae bacterium
ACGGTGGTGGGCTCCCGTCGGATGGCCACCTTCGACGACATGCTGCTCGAGGGGAAGCTCACCATCTACGACAAGGGCTTCGACGAGGACAGCCGCTCGTGGGGCGAGTACATCACCCGCTCGGGGGACACCTTCTCCCCCCGCATCCCGAACGTGGAGCCGCTGCGGATCGAGTGCGAGCATTTCATCGACTGCATCCGCAGCGGCTCCACCCCGCGCTCGGATGGGGACAGCGGGCTGCGGGTGGTCCGCGTGCTGGAGGCGCTCCAGCGCTCGCTCGAGGACCGCGTCAGGGAGCCGTCGGCGACCTGAAGGGTTCCTCGACGCCGATCGTCCCCTCCCCGGAGAGCTCGAAGGCGGAGTGCAGGGCGCGCACGGCCTGATCGACGAGGCCGCGATCTATCACGCAAGAGATCTTGATCGGTGAGGTGGAGATCATGTCGATGTTCACCCCCTCCCCCGCGAGCACGGCGAAGACCTTCGCCGCCACCCCCGGGTGCGAGCGCATGCCGGCGCCGACGATCGAGACCTTGCCCATCTCCTCGTGGGCGCTGAGGTCGGAGAACGCCTCGCCCTTCAGCCCCTCGAGCGCCCCACGGGCCACGCGCAGGTCCTCGCGCAGGACGGTGAAGGAGATCTCCGCGAGCCCTCCGGCGGAGACGGGCTCGTTCTGGACGATCATGTCGACGTTCACGTTCGCTCCCGCCAGGGCCTCGAAGATGCGGGCCGCTGCCCCGGGCGAGTCGGGCACGCCGACCAGCGTGATCCTCGCCTCGGAGGTCGACTGGGTGACGGCTGTGATCAGGGGCTGCTCCATCGTGTCTGCCTCGGCGAGGACAACGGTACCGGGCCGCTCGTCGAAGGAGGAGCGACAGTGGATGCGCACCCCGTGGTTGCGGGCATACTCGACGGAGCGCAGCTGCAGGACGCCCGCCCCCGACGCCGCCATCTCGAGCACCTCCTCGAAGGAGACGGTCTCGAGCTTGCGCGCGTCGGGCACGATCCTGGGGTCGGCGGTGAAGACCCCGGGGACGTCGGTGTAGATTTCGCAGACCTCCGCCCCGAGCGCCGCCGCGACAGCCACCGCGCTCGTGTCGGAGCCGCCGCGGCCCAGGGTCGTGACGGCCTTGCCGGTGCTCGAGACCCCCTGGAACCCCGCCACGAGGACGATGTTGTCCTCCTCGAGGGCCGCCCGGATGCGATCGGCGCGGACGTCGAGGATCAGGGCCTTGGTGTGGGACTCGTCGGTGACGATGCCCGCCTGGGAGCCCGTCAGGGAGATCGCCCGATGACCGAGGTCGTGGATGGCCATAGCGCACAGGGCACAGGAGATCCGCTCGCCGGCCGACAGGAGCATGTCCATCTCACGGGGATCGGGGTCGACGGAGACCTCCTCCGCCATCGCGATGAGCTCGTCGGTCGTCTTTCCCCGGGCCGAGAGGACGGCCACGACCGCGTGGCCCTGTTCGCGCTTCTCGACGATCCTCAGGGCAGCCCTCTTGACGCGCTCGGCGTCGGCCACCGAGGTGCCGCCGAACTTCATCACGATCAGGCCACCACCCATGCGACTGAGGATATTGGGCCCGCGGGGCTCGCAGGCGTGCAGGGCTACAGCGCGAGGCGGCCGGCGAGGGCCTTCCCCAGGGTGACCTCATCGGCGTACTCGAGATCCGAGCCGACGGGCAGTCCGCTGGCAAGCCTGGTGATTGTGACGGCGCCCCCGTCCCCGCCCCGTCCGTCGCCGGCGCGGGCACGGAGCTCTGCGGCGATGTGCAGCGCCGTGGCCTCCCCCGTGGTGGTGGGATTGGTGGCGAGCACCACCTCCCGCACTGAGGCCTCGGGCGAGAGGACACGGGCGATCAGCTCGGCGATCTTGAGGTCCTCCGGATCGACGCCGTCGATCGGCGAGAGAGCCCCGCCGAGCACGTGGTAGACGCCGTGGTACTCGTGGGTGCGCTCCATCGGGATCACGTCGCTCGGCTCCTCCACCACGCAGATCAGCCCCTGATCGCGCCTGGGGTCCTGGCAGATGCGACAGCGCTGCTCGTCGGTGAGGTTGAAGCAGACCTCGCACAGGCGGATCCTCTCCTTGACCTCCCTGATCGCATCGGCCAGCGCCTCGGCGTCCTCGGGGGAGGCGCGGAGGATGTGAAACGCAAGCCGTTGGGCGGTGCGATTGCCCACCCCGGGCAGCTTCGAGAGCTCGCTGACGAGCCTCTGGACCGGTGGCGCGTAGGAGGTGCTCACAGGCCCGGCAGACCCAGTCCCCCGAGGCCCCCGAGGTCGAGCCCCGCAGTCGTGCCCCCGAGCTTCTGCTCGGCCAGCTCCTGCGCCATCCGCAAGGCCTCGTTGACCGCCGCGAGAACGATGTCGGCGAGTATCTCCACGTCGTCGGGGTCGAGCGCCGCGGGGTCGATGCGAACCTCTTTGACCTCCAGGTCCCCGCTGACCTTGACCGTCACCATCCCGCCTCCGGCCGAGGCCTCGACGACTTCTCTGGCGAGCTCCTCCTGGGCGAGCTCCATGTCCTTCTGCATCTTCTGCACCTGCTGCATCATCTGCTGGACGTTGGGCATCCGCTGTTGCTTGGCCATCACGCGCCTTTCTCTTCGCTGGTCGCGGCCTCGACACCGCGCTCGCCCGCTTGCTCGTCCACCGACCCGGCGGGCGAGTCCCACTCCCCCGGGATCTCCTCGGCGTCGAACTCCTCCATCAGCCGCCTCACCAGCTCCTCCTCGGAACCCTCGCTCGAGGGGGTGCCCTGCTCGGCGGCGGCCGGGCTGCGCAGCTCGAACGACAGCCGCCAGCGCCGGCCCGTGAGCGCCTGCAGCGCCGCCGCGATGGTCGCCCTGTTCGCCGGATCCTCGGCCTTCTTCTTCAAGAACTGCGCCGTGGCGGCAAAGCCCACCACGAGCTGATCACCGTCCACCGCAATCGGATGGGACTCGGCGATCAGGGCCCCGAGCAGGGCGTTCTCCCCACGCACGAGCTCCACGACGGCCGGCCACAGCGAGCCGATCGAGTCGAGCTGCTCCCCCGGCGCCGGCTGCGGTTCGTCTGCCGGCGGGCTGCCGGGCGGCGGCCCGGCATCCGGCGCGGTCGCGGAGGGGCCCTCGGCGCCCTCGCCCGGCCGGGCAGGCTCGGTCGCGGGCTCCCCCGGCGGGG
>DATFZP010000315.1:0-2125 GCA_035314405.1 Solirubrobacteraceae bacterium
GGCTTGTCCTGCGTCACCCTGGCGGCGGCGGTGAGCAGGCCGTGATCTTCGCCCAGCAGCGTCCGGCCGAAATCCCCGAGCCTGACGGGAACGCGCTCCGCGGCCCCCGGGCGGATCGAGAAGCTCGCCGCTCCGATCGACACCCTCTCATGGACCCGCCGGTGGCCGCGCACCACGAGGCGGCGTGCGAGCAGCGTGACCCTGCCGCTGCAGCTCGAGGGGGCGGCCTTGGCACAGCGCAGCCCGACCAGGGCGACGCCGTCCGCGAGCACGCTCTCATCCGTCGCGGACAGCGACACCGCCGGCGGGGGGCTCGGCATCGGCCCCGTGGTGGCAGACGAGCTCGGGCCTTCCGGGGACTGCGATCCAGAGCTCCCCGGAGAGCGGGGCAGGAGGCCTTTGGGCATGTCCGGGGAGCGGGCGCGCAGCGCGGCGTCGATCCCCGGCGTGAGCTTCTTGGCGGTGACTTCCACGGTGGTGCCTGTACCGGCCGTGGAGCCGCCACCGTAGTACTGCACGGCGAACCCGCGACCATCGAACCCGACCCTGTAGACACCCGTCGCCAGGCCGCGGATCTCGTACTGGCCGGCTTCGCCCGTCTCCGCGCAGGAGCCCTGACCGGTCGTCTCGATCGCGCAGACGAGCACACCGGCGATCGGAGCTCCGTCCGCCGCGCTCGTGACCGTGCCTTCGATCTCCCCGCCTTCTTCCAGCTGCGCATCCACCCCCGTAACGGCACCGGGGGCCGCCACCGTCACCTGCTTGGCCCCTTCGAGGGTGTACCTGCCTTCGTAGTACTCCGGCACCCAGTCGAGCGTGCTCAGCAACTGCACCCCGAAGCCCACGTAGTAGTTGCCGCTCGCGAGCCCCGTGATCGTGTACTCCCCGTGCGCTTCAGTGTTCGCACACGATGGCGGGCTCGGCGGGCCTTCGCCCCCTTCTTCTTCCACTTCTTCAACCGTCGAGATCGCGCACACCTGGATGCCTTCGATCCCCGCGTGGGGGGCGGATGCTTCGCTGACGGACCCGGAGATCGAGCCGGTGGGCTGGGCCGCAGCACCCGCCGGCGCTCCGGCGAGCAGGAGCGCGAGGAGAGCGAACGGCGTCAGGCACGCGACCGGGCGCACCCCTGGAGCCTACTGGGGATCGACGTCCACGCTGAAGTGCACGCCCGCGTGGGCGCGGTCGGCCGCCACGTGGCGGACGGCTTCGCCGACGGCCCGCACGGCAGGACGCCGCCGGGCGGCCTTGATCACGAGCACGTGGCGCTCTCTTCCCCGCAGCCGGAACAGCGCGGCGGGGCCGAGCACCGTCGAGCGCCCGCCGCCATCGATCTCGGCTCCGATGAGCGACGCCGACAGCTGTTCGCAGACGGCGCTCGCCGCGACGAGCGAGCGGCGGCCCTCCGTCGCCGAGAGCACGACCCTCACGAGGTGGGAGAAGGGCGGGTAGTCCAGCGCGCGGCGGCGCTCGAGCTCCCCGGCCAGGAAGCCGTGGCTGTCGTGGCGGGCCGCGCGGGCGATCGCCCGCGCCTGCGGCGCGATCGTCTGCACCAGCACGTGGCCATCGCCGCCGCGGCCGACGCGGCCGGCGAGCTGGGCGATGAGCGCGAAGGTTCGCTCCTCCGCTCGGAAGTCCGGGAAGCGGAGCGTCGAGTCGGCGTCGAGGACGATCCCGAGGGTGACGTCCGGGAAGTCGTGACCCTTGGCCACCATCTGGGTACCGATCAGGACACCGCAGGGGGCGTCCTGGAAGCGACGCAGGAGGGCCGCAACGCCCGCTCCGTCGGCGTCGGCGGGGTGGGGGGCGCCGCGGCGGCCCTCGTCGGCGGCGGGCGCCGAGCTCGCCGCCACCACGTCGGCGTCGAGGCGGAAGACCGGGAAGGCGCCGTCGTCGAGGAGCGTCGTGAGATCGTGCTGGAGGCGTTCGGTGCCCGCGCCGTGGCGAGCGACCGAGCTGGAGGAGCACACCCCGCAGCGGGTGGGGGTCGGCTCGGAGTGGCCGCAGTGGTGGCAGGAGAGGAAGCCCCCGCCACGGTGGAGCACGAGCGCCACGTCGCAGTTGGGGCAGCTCCACACCGCTCCGCATGAGCGGCATGAGAGGAAGTTCGACCAGCCCCGCCGGT
>DATFZP010000316.1:0-3977 GCA_035314405.1 Solirubrobacteraceae bacterium
GATCCCGACCGGGTAGCCGTCGCCCGCTGGTCGCGAGAACACGCGGTAGAAGATCAGCAGGGCCGCCCAGGCGCCGGCGAGCATCACGATCGTCCCGTCTCCGCCGGGCAGCTGGAACTTACGTCCCTCCGCCCGCGCGAACAGCATCCCGAGGACCCCCGCGGCGACCAGGAAGATCGCGGCCTCGACGAACGACACGTCCCCGAAGGCGCTGATGCTGTGCGAGTAGATCGCCCCCGACCTGCGATTCAGGCTCTGCAGCGAGTACCAGGGGAAGAACATCGTCACCAGCAACGCCAGCGCCGCCACCGCCGTCAGCCGCTGCTCGGCCCCGAGCGCGCGCCATGCGTGCGCCAGGCGGGTCATGCTCGACCGCCGCCCGGGGGGATCGTGGGGATGCTTGCCACTGGCGCCTAGTCTAGGAGCGGGGCCCCGGGCTAATGGACCACGATCGTGCCGCTGGTCGAGGAGTGGTTGCCGGCGAGGTCGGTCGCGCTCACGCTGACGGTGAACGTTCCCCCACCCGCCGGCGTCACCCACAGCAGCCGCGGCGTGCCGGCCGTGACCGTCGCGCTGTTCGTCCACACGACCCGGGATCCCTGGCGGACGGTGATGGAGACCGTGGAGATCTTCGACAGCGACACCTGGACGCCGACGCGGGCGCCGGCGGGGAGGTTCTTCGACAGCAGGGCGATCGCCGGCGGCGTGGTCAGGTCTGCGGAGAAGCGCTTGGCGGTGGTGCAGTAGATCTGATCGCCCGGGATTCCCGCGGTGCTCCTCGTCGCCGAGGCTGCGCCGGCGCCCACACCGCCACCGGCGCCGCTCGTGCCGGCGCCCGTGCTCCCGGCGCCCGTGCTGCCCGCGGCGCCGGTGCTGCCGGTGGCGCCGGTGCTGCCGGCGGCGCCGGTGCCGGCGCCCGGCGAGGTGCCTCCGGCCGGGGGGCCGCTGCTCGCCGGAGGGGAGGCGAGGGCCGTCGTGAACGGCGGGCCTTTGCTGGTCCGTTCGCACAGGTGGTGCAGGAATTCGGTGAGGAGTTCGTGGTAGTTGAGGTTCGATTCTTCGTACTGGTCGTACAGCGACCAGGCGCCGGTGTCGAACTGGGGCACTTCCAGGCGCGCCTGGGCGTCCCCCTGCTCGAACAGCCGCAGGCCGAGGGGGTCCTTGGTGAGGGCTGCGTAGTCGTAGAGGCCCACGAGGGACTGGATGAAGCCGTTGAGGATCCTGTCGCCGGGGTTGTAGGTGTACTCGGCGTAGCGCGCTCCCGCTCGGGTGGCCACGCGGACTCCCGCCGGTGGCGGGTGCTGGAAGACCCCGAGCGCCTGCTGTGCGGCGGTCAGATAGGCGGGCACCTTCAGGCGGGAGTAGGCGCGCGCGAGCACCTGCACGCCGGTTCCCTGGGAGAGCCCGCTCGTCCACGGCGGCTGGCCGCCGTCGAACTGGAAGAGGTACTCCCATGCGATCCCTCCCGCCCGCCGGGCGGCCAGGGGGATCGCTTCGCCGAGCACCTGGCGCAGCGCTTCGTTCTGATAGCCCGACAGGAAGTAGCCGTTGGCCTCGCCGAAGGTGGCGAGCCACTGGATCTCGATGCCCTGCCCCGGGTAGTACTCCCACACGAGCCTGCTGCCGGGGAAGCTCACGCGGTCGCCGCTGGAGAGCAGCCGTTCGCTCGTCCACCACTGGCGGTTGCGTTCGAGCGTCAGGAACAGAGCCGGCAGCCGCGAGGGGGTGAGCTCGCCGGCGGCGTTGATCGCCTGGAGGTTGGCGAGCACGGCGCCGAGCTCTTCGGCCCGGGTCCCGCCGAGCCTGCTCAGCGAGCGCTCGGCGGCGGCGTAGGCGGAGGAGTAGCGGCGGTAGGAGCCTTCGGCGATCGATCCGTCGCTCAACAGGTGCGCCAGCGTGGCGGTCACGCCGGCGGAGCTGAGCCCGGCCCGGGGAGGCCTCGGCGACGGCCCCCCCGATCGGGCGAGGGCGGGGATCGCTGCGCCGCCGCCGAGGGCGAGCACGCCCGCGACGATCGCCGTGAGACGCCTGGCGCGCACGGCGCGGATGCTACGCTCGAGCGCGATCGCGGCTGCAGGGGTCCTTGCAGCGCGAGGCAGCCTCAGTGAGAGCACGCTCCCTAAACACCCCCGGGCGCCCGACAGTTGCGCCCCGCGGCGGGCGTGTGCGAGGGGGGATCCCGTCGCTGTTCGGGCGCTCGCCCGCACGCCTCGCAGCCGCCGTGCTGGCCGCGGGGGCGCTCACCGGGGGGTTGGCCGCATGCGGGGGATCGGGCACGCCGAGCGCGCAATCGCTGCTCGCCGACACGCTCGCCTCCCAGACGCCGATACAGAGCGGGTCGATCTGGTTGTCCTTGTCGCTGACGCCGCTCGGCGCCGGGGGCTCCCCGCTCGGAGGGGAAGGCTTCACCCTCGAGCTCTCGGGCCCGTTCCAGGGCGCGGGGCAGGGGAGGCTGCCGAGCTTCGCGCTGCAGCTCGACCTCGCGGCCGGGGGGCGCTCCCTGACGGCCGGTGCGACGGCGACGGGCGGGCGCCTGTTCATCGAGCTCGCCGGCACTCCCTACCTCGCCCCGCCCGCGGTCGCGAGCTCGCTCGAGCAGGGCTACGCCCTCGCCGGCGGCGGCGGGGCGGGGGCGGCGGGACGCTCGCCGCTCGGTGCGCTGGGCGTGGAGCCGGGTGAATGGCTGAAGAGCCCGGTCGTGGTCGGCTCGGCGAGCGTGGGCGGCGTGCAGACGGTCCACGTCACGTCGCCCCTCGACCTCCAGCGCTTCGCCGCCGACGCGCCGAGGCTCGCGGCGAGCCTCGGGACGATCGCTCTCGGCCTGCCCGGGCGCGAAGCCCGGCCGCTGTCGGCCGCGAGGCTGGCGGCGCTGCTGGGGTCGGTCAGTGCCGGGCGGGTCGACCTCTACACCGGCTCCCGCGACCATCTCCTGAGGCGGCTGACGCTGAATGCCCTGCTCTCCCCCCGGCCGAGCTCGGACGCAGTCCCGGGTGCCCCGACGGGCACGTGGAGGCTCACGCTCGACCTGCGCCTCGCCGATGTCAACGCGCCCCAGTCGATCGCGGCTCCCGCCGATCCGCGGCCGAGCTCCCTGCTCGTGGAAGCCCTGGAAGGCGCCCACGGACGCTGAGCGCGGCCGCCCGCGGGCGCCGTGCCGGCGAGCGCCGGGCCACGGCCTGGATCCCGCCCTACTCCCGTTCGAGCTCGAGATCGTCGACGCCGTCGAGTTCGTCGTCTTCGTCGTCGAGATCGAGATCGTCATCGAGTTCGTCGTCCTCGTCCCCAAGATCGTCTTCGTGCTCGGACAAGGGGTCGCCGCCGGGCTGGTGGGCGCGCTGGAACCTCTCGACGAGCTCGTCGCGCTTGTGCTCGTCGACGGGCGCCTCGTCGGCGATCAGCACCCACTCGGTGCTGTCGAACTCGTCGCTCTCGAACAGCTCGTGATCGACCTCCGGCGAGTCGTCGACGACGACCATGATCTCCGTCTGGGGGTTGAAGTAGGTGCCCGGCCTGAGCGTCAGCTCGTCGAGTTGGAAGCGTCGCGCGTTGCTCATGGCGGCTTTATATCCAACCTCCGCACCGGTATGTTTGAGAATAAGTCGCAGCGTGCTTCATGGATCGAGCTCCTGCAGGGTTCGCTCCACCTCGACCTCGACGTCGATCGCCTCTAGGCCCTGGCGCAGGCGCCTCTCGTTGCGGGCCACGACGAGCTGGCGGACCTCCTCGACGAGCCCCCCGTCGCGGCTGCCCCGCGGCGCCTCGGGCTCGAGCAGGCGGGCGACCTCGGCGTCGATGTCCAGCGCCGGCTCGCCCCGCCTGACGAGCCGCTCGCTGCGGGCGTGCAGCATCTGACGGACCTCCCGCTCGCGCTCGGCGCTGGCGGCCGCGGAATCCCGCGGCGCCGCCACGGGGCCGCCATAGTCGCCTTCGCGGGACAGGCCCCCCTGCCCGATCTGGTCGTACATGCTGTCGCTGCC
>DATFZP010000317.1:0-2660 GCA_035314405.1 Solirubrobacteraceae bacterium
CCGGGCGTAGGCGCCGGGCAGGCAACGCCGCATCGGTGGCGTATCGATAAGCGTGGCCGACGCCTGGGTCTACATCCTGCGGTGCGCCGATGGCTCCCTCTACACCGGCTGGAGCAGCGACGTGGACCGCCGCCTCTCGAGCCACCAGGCCGGCAGGGCGAGCCGCTACACGGCCAACCGCCTGCCGGTCGAGCTCGCGCTCGTGCTGCCGATGAGCGATCGCAGCGCGGCGATGCGGGAGGAGGCGCGGATCAAGACGCTCGATCGGCCCGCCAAGCTCGCGCTGATCGCCGCCGGGGGCGGCGGCCGGGACGCCGGGGCGGTCGATCACCGGGTCGGTGGCCTGCGTGCGCCATGATGGGGGTATGGCCGCCCGTCCCCCTTCCCGCAGCGTCAAGATCTCCGACGACGAGCGGACCGGCTGGTCCTCCGATCGTCCCCGCCGCGACGGCGCCCCGCCACGTCCCGTGGACCTCACGGTGCACTGTCGCGTGCTCGCCCCGGCGGATCGCCTGCGCTACTCGCCCGGCAGCCTGCTGATCATCGCCTCCGGGTCCCCGCTCGAGCGCGACGCGTTCACGGCGCGGCTGATCGAGGACCGCGCCTCGCTGCTGTCGCTTGAGAAGGTACGAGGGCTGCTGTCCGGCAGGGTCCCGGAGGGGGAGCTCGAGGAGCGCTCCCGGGAGCTCCTCGGGGCGGCCGTGGCCAAGCGGCTGCAGAGCAAACAGACGGTCGTCCTCGCCGTCGAGGGCCTCGAGCCAGGCGAGCGCGAGCCCTACGTGCGGATGGCCGCAGCGCTCAAGCGCCCCCGCCACCTGATCCTGCTCGAGACCAGCCGCGACCAGGTCAGGGAGGAGGATCACGCGGCGCTCAACGAGCTGCGCCGCGCCCTCGACGTCGGCGAGCTCGGCGCCGAGGGCTTCCAGACGGCCCTGCGCCTCGGCGGGGGCTCCGCCGTGGAGGTCAAGCGGATCCTGTTCCGTCCGCCTCCCCGCGAGGACTGAGAGCGCTCGCCGCGGGCGGGGCCGATTCGGCCCCTGCACGGCCACCCCGTGGACTCAAGTGCCGCGGGGGATGAGCCGATACGCCTGCCGTGCGCAGCTCTCCACCCGCACAGCCTCCAGCCCGGAGCGTTCAGCTGCGCCGCCATGACAGCGGCCGCACGCACGGCCCCAAGCCGCAGCTGATCGACACCCGCCTCGTCCGTGCCGAGCTCGTGAGGCTGCGGGGGCCGCTCCCGCTGTCTCCGGTCGCCCCCCTGTCGACGGTGCGCCGGCCCACGGCCGGCGGCGAGCACCACGGCCGCCAGTAGGAGACCGGATCACTGATTGCGGGCATCGCCTTGGCCCATCGCAGCGGTGGATCGGAAGTCTCCCTCTCCGGTCTGCATTTCCACGGTGAGCGTCCTCGGTGTCAGGGGCGGCCCATCGGCCCCACCTGCTACTGGGAGGAGGACTCTCCCGCCATCGCCGGCTCGTCCTCGGACTCCACGGCGCCGTCGGGAGGTTCGCTGTCGTCGAGATCCCCGAACAGGGATGGATCGCGGCTTGAGCCGCGGATGACGTCGTCGGGCGAGCCCTCCGGGGGCAGTCGTCCCTGACGGGTGCCGAAGTAGATCGCCTGGGGGTGGTGGGCGATCAGCGCCAGCGTCGTCTGCTCGGGGTCGGGGGCGTAGCCCCCCTCGGTGATCCGCACGCCGATCTGGGAGAGGTCGAGCAGCCTCTCCACCTTCAGGTGCTCGCTCTGATCGGGCACCGCCGGGTAGCCCCAGGAGTAGCGCCGGCCCTGGGTCGCTCCGATCCCGAGCATCCGGCGGGCCTCGTAGTGCAGCCACTCGGCCAGGCCCTCGGCCGTCTGCACCCCGAGGCCGTGGACGAACAGCTGCTCGGCGAACTCCCCTTCGGCCTCCAGACGCGCCATCAGCTCGGTCACCTCCGAGCCCACCGTCACCGCCTGCACCGCGATCACGTCGAGCTCCGGCGGCGGTTTGCCGTCGACGGCGGGGCGGAAGAAGTCGGCAAGGCAGATCCGCTCGCCCTTCGGCTGGCGAGGGCAGACGAACCGGGTCAGCTCGCTCGAGCGGTCGTCGGGGTCGAGCAGGACGATCTCGTTGCCCAGCGAGTAGCATGGGAAGAACCCGAGCAGGGCGCGCGGCCGCAGGTAGTCCTGCTCGCGCCACATCCTCTCCAGGCGGGGCTGGAAGTCCTCCCGCAGCAGCCGCTTCCACTCCTCCCCTTTGACGCCCCGCCCGCCCCAGTGGAGCTTGAACAGGACGTGGGTGTCCAGATGGCGGTAGACCTCGTCGAGGTCCACCGGGATCTCGCGGACGCCCCAGAACGGGGGCGTGGGGATCGGCACGTCGGTGCGGGCGCCCGAGCGGACCGAGTCGTCGCTGAGGTCGAGCTCCTCCTGGGGCTCATCGCCCTTCTCGCGGAACTCCCGAGCGCCGGCGCGGAGCTTCTCCACGAGCTCCGAGCGGGTGTCGGCGTCGATCAGCCGGTCCATCACCGACAGGCCCTCGAAGGCGTCCTTGCAGTAGAAGACCCCGGGCCCGTACATCTCCTCGGAGTCCTTGCCGCCCGGGAACAGGGCGCGGTAGCTGAAGGCCCGGTTGATCGCGGCACCACCGATCAGGACCGGGTAGCGAAGGCCCTTGGCGT
>DATFZP010000318.1:0-4296 GCA_035314405.1 Solirubrobacteraceae bacterium
CCCGGTCGAGATACTCCGTGACGACCTTCGACCCCGGCGCCAGCGAGGTCTTCACCCAGGGCTTGGAGTGGAGCCCCCGGGCGAGGGCGTTGCGGGCGAGGATCCCGGCGCCGATCATCACCGAGGGGTTGGAGGTGTTGGTGCAGCTCGTGATCGCGGCGATCACCACGTGTCCGTGTTCGAGCTCGAAATCCTCGCCGGCGACGGGGACGGCCCGCTGGGCGCGGACGAGCGTCGCCACCCCGGCGGGAGGGCTCACCGCCGGTCGCTCGGCCGCGGGGCGGTGCCCGGGGACGCCGTTGGCCGGGGGATCGGAGGCGGGGTAGGACTCGGCCACAGCCTCGTCGTGGGGGTCGGGCTGCTCTCCGTCACTGGGAACGAAGTCGCACAGGGCCTGCCTGAACGATGTCTGGGCCGAGCGCAGGGGGACCCTGTCCTGCGGGCGCCGGGGTCCGGCGAGGCTCGGTTCCACGGTGGCGAGGTCGAGCTCGAGGGTGTCGGAGAACGTCGGCTCCTCGGAGTGCTCGTCGTGCCACAGCCCCTGCTCCTTGGCGTACGCCTCCACCAGCGCGATCCGCTCAGGGGGACGCCCGGACAGCTCCAGGTAGGAGAGCGTCTCGGCGTCGATCGGGAAGATCGCGCAGGTCGAGCCGAACTCGGGGGACATGTTCCCGATCGTGGCCCGATCGGCGATCGGCAGAGCGGCCACGCCCGCACCGTAGAACTCGACGAACATTCCCACGACACCCCGGGCGCGCAGCAGCTCGGTGACGGTGAGCACGAGGTCGGTGGCGGTGGCCCCCTCCGGTAGCGACCCGTGCAGTCGCACGCCGAGCACCTGGGGGATCAGCATCGACATCGGCTGCCCGAGCATCGCCGCCTCGGCCTCGATCCCCCCGACCCCCCAACCGAGCACACCGAGGCCGCCCACCATCGTCGTGTGTGAGTCGGTTCCCACGAGCGTGTCCGGATAGGCCTGGCCGGTGCTCTCGTTGGAGAACACCACCCGCGCGAGGTACTCGAGGTTGACCTGATGAACGATTCCCGTGTCGGGGGGGACGACCGCGAAGTCGTCGAAGGCGCCCTGTCCCCAGCGCAGGAACGCGTAGCGCTCCTGGTTGCGCTCGAACTCCCTCTCGGCGTTCACCCGAAAGGCGTCGCGGGTGCCGTAGGCGTCGACCTGCACGGAGTGATCGATCACGAGCTCAGCCGGCACGAGGGGATTGATGCGGGCGGGATCTCCACCCATCTCGGCCATCGCATCCCGCATCGCCGCGAGGTCGACGACCGCGGGCACGCCCGTGAAATCCTGCATCAGCACCCGGGCGGGCGTGAACGCGATCTCGGTGCTGGGCTGTGCCCTGGCGTCCCAGCTCGCCAGCGCCTCGATGTCCTGTGCCGTCACGGAGCCGTTCCCCTCACAGCGCAGGAGGCTCTCGAGCAGGACCTTCAGCGAGAAGGGCAGGCGCGCCACGTCGAAGCGCTCCTGCAGAGCGTCGAGGCGGAAGATCTCATACCGGCTTGCTGCGATGTCGAGCGTGTCGCGTGCGCCAAAGCTGTTCTCCGACATGGGCATCTCCAGCGGTCTACGGGGTCTGTGAGGCCGAGGCCGACTCGCAGTCTCGCAGAGTCCTCTCCCGAACCCCGGCGGAGCAGCGCCGGGCGGAGCGGCCGGCGGCAGCTACAGCGGGCGCCCGCCGGGGAGCGCCCGCGCGACCCGTCCCTTGCCCTGGCGCTTTGACCGCAGGAGGGCGTCGTCACACGCCTCCAGCAGGGCGTCGGTCGTCATCGGCTCGTGCCACTGGGCAACACCGATCGAGGCGGAGACGCCGGACGGGAAGCCGTCGCTCAGTGACAGCCCCCGAAGCCGCTCGAGCGCCCGGGTGCCCGCCGCCGCGGCACTCGCCAGATCGGCGTTGGGAAGGATCACGACGAACTCGTCCCCCCCGTAGCGGGCGACCCTGTCGAAGGCTCGAAACTCGCCCACCAGCGCCTGGACGACCTCGCGCAGCATCGCGTCCCCAGCGGGATGGCCGTAGCGGTCGTTGACGAGCTTGAAGTCGTCGAGATCGATCAGCATGCAGGAGAGCGGCCCGCCGGTGCGCATCGCGCGGCCGATCTCCTCGTCGATGCGACGGCGCATCGAGCGGTGGTTCATGCAGCCGGTGACCGCGTCGGTGCCGGCCTCGGCGCGGGCGCGGACCAGGGCGATCGTCGTGGCAGCCTGCTCGACGATCGTGCCGGCGAGCTCGACGGCGCCCGGGGAGAACGCCCCGGCCACCCGCCGGACCAGCACCACGACAGCCTCGACCTCCCCTCTCTCGGCGAGCGGCAGGAGCAGCGCGCAGCTGATCTCCCCCGTCTCGGCCAGGCGTGGGACGGCGCTGGCGAGCTCGTCGGGCGCCGCCGCGAGAAAGCTCTGACCCGTGCCCGCGACCCAGCCGATCCCCGGCGGGCGCTCTCCCCTGGGCTGCAGGTATCCGAGCCGTGCCCCTCCCCCGAACAGGTACACGGCGACGAGGTCATCGCAGTCGACCGCCCCGGCGAGGTGGTGGACGTGGACCTCCTCCGCTCCCGGCACCGACAGCAGCTCGGCTGCGAGCGCCCGGTAGATCTCCTCCACGCTCGCCGGCCCGTCGGCGAGGGCCGTCAGGCGGCGGATCCCCCCGAGCAGGCGATCGAACCCGGCAGTAGAGGCCTGAGCATCCGTACCCATAGCTGCAGCCACACGCTCAGGGTAGGGCATGCGGCGGCCCACGGCCAGCCCACGGCCTCGCCGGCACTGCCGATGGGCCGGCGTGCCGGCGGCGCCCGACGGCGCAATGAGCGCCCGCGCCGTCGCCGCTTCAGCGGAACGTCACGGCGATCGACGCTTTCGAGCTCGGGTTCTTCCTGTTGTTGGGCCGGAAGCCGACGTAGACCCGCGTGGAGAAGGGCCGGCTGGCGCCATATCCGGAGCCCGACAGGGGGACCTTGATCGTCGTCTGTTTGATGCCTCCCCCGACGCTCTGTCCGACGGTCGAGAGGTTCCTTCCGTAGGCGGTTATGCGTCCCGCTTCAAAGGACTTGACGATCACGTACGCCGTGTTGGCGACCACGCGCTCGGCCAGCACTCGCACGCCGCATTCCCTCAGGCCGATGTTCGTGTTCTGCGTGAACTTCTTGCCGTTCTGGGCGGTGATCGTGGTGGGCATCGCCAGCTTCGCCGTGCACAGGTCTCCGTAGTTCGCCAGCGCCGAGTACGGGCCCGTGGGGAGCACGACCGTGATGCTCGTGACCGGCACGTCGGGGCTCGAGGGGAATTCATCCGTCGTTATCCCGTTCTTGATTTTCGTGTGGCCCACGAGGATCACTCTCACTCCGTTGGCTTCGAGCACGAGGTCGAGGTCCGGGAAGGACGACCCGCCGACGGCGACGAGGTAGGCGGTTCCCTGCAGTTTGCCGGGCAGCACGGGGGTGTTCGCCCGCGCAGTGCCGACCCGGGATTCGACGTTGCAGTTCTTCGGGTTGGCTTCGAAGGTCGCCCGCAGGCAGGCTTTCTGCAGGGTCGACAGGCGCGACGGCAGCTGCGAGGGGAGGGTCACGAGCACAGACTTGATGTTCGCCTGGCCCGCCGGCTGGTTGACCGTCGTTTCCAGGAACGCACCGTTCAGTTTGGAGAACTTGCCGTTGGTTTTCGCCGCGAACGACGGTGTGAACGCGAGGGAGCTGCAGCCTTCGGCCTGGAACGGGCTCGAGACTTCCTTGGTGGCGCCGAGCGTGGAGGTCAGCAGCGAGCTGGTTTCGAGCCCACCGCAGTAGGTGGGGTTCCGCTCGAAGCCCTGGCGGTTGATCGTGACCGTCAGCGCCCTCAGCCGGATCGGTATGCCCCCGACGATCGTCGGCACGTTATTGTCGGTGGCGATCACCTGGCCGGTGTAGGGGTTGACTTCGATCTTCACCCTCGCGATCACGTTGCCGAGGTTGAAGGGTCCTGCGACCGAGGGCACCACTATCGACAGCCCATAAGGGGCGCCTTCGTAGGGCCCGGTCAGGTAGGCCTTGCCGCTGAACATGTACGGTTCGCTGCCCGAGCCGGCGGCGACCGCCACGGTGCCGATCTGGCTGGCCGACGTGCACGTGCCGAGGCCGGCCTGCGGTTCTTCGCAGAGTGGCACGGTGGGGATGTTCCCGACGAGGCCCGCGGGCAGGAGATCGCTGATCTTCCCGATGTACTGCTGGCCTTCCGGCCGTTCAAAGCTGAGCGTGAACGTGCTGCTCCCGCCGGCGTGGGCCGGTTCGACGGACGTGCTCTGG
>DATFZP010000319.1:0-2567 GCA_035314405.1 Solirubrobacteraceae bacterium
CGCAGCTCGCGTTTGAATCCATCCTGTCCCGGCTTCACTACCTGCGCGAGGTCGGGCTCGGCTATCTCACCCCCGACCGCCCCTCGCGCACGCTGTCGGGCGGCGAGGTGGAGCGGGTGAACCTTACCGGCTGCCTTGGCACGTCGCTCGTCGACACGCTCTTCGTGATGGATGAGCCGAGCGTCGGGCTCCACCCGAGGGACATAGGCCGGCTAATCGGGATCATCCGCTCGCTCGTGGACGCCGACAACACGGTGGTCGTGGTCGAGCACGACGAGCCGATGATCCGGGCGGCCGACCACGTGATCGAGATTGGGCCGGAACCCGGAGCCCTGGGCGGCAACGTCGTGTTTCAGGGCACGGTCGGGCAGATACTGCGGGACCGCGGGAGCATCACGGGGGCCTATCTCTCGGGGAGGCGCCGGATCGCGGGGCCCGCGGCGCGCCGGCCCGTCCCGGACGGCCACCCGGCGCTGGAGTTTCGCGGAGTCGACAAGCACAACCTGCGCGCACTCGACGTCAGGGTTCCGCTGCGGCGCTTCGTCTGCCTGAGCGGCGTCTCGGGCTCCGGCAAGTCGACGCTCCTCGACAACGTGATCTACCAGGGGCTCCGGTCCCTCCGGGGCCTCCCGGCCGACGACCCGGCGGCGTTCGCCTCGATCCAGGGGGCCGAGGCCGTCTCGGAGGCGGTCCTCGTCGACCAGGGGCCGATCTCGCGGACCCCCAGGTCGAACCCCGCGCTCTACGTCGAGGCGTGGGACCTGATCCGCGAGCTCTTTGCCGCCACCCCGGGGGCCCAGCGGGCCGGAATGGGGCCGTCGAGCTTCTCGTTCAACAGCGGCGACGGCCGCTGCGACCACTGCCAGGGGCTCGGCTACGAGCGCGTGGAGATGCAATTCCTCTCCGACGTCTTCGTGCCCTGCCCCGTGTGCGAGGGCCGTCGGTTCAAGGCGGAGGTCCTGGCAGTCGAATGGAACGGCACGACCGTGGCCGACATCCTAGGGATGAGCGTGGCGCAGGCCCTGGGGCTGTTCGAGGGCTCGGCGCAGATCCGGAGCCGGCTCGCGGCGCTCAGCTCGGTCGGGCTCGGATACCTCTCTCTGGGCCAGCCCCTGAATACCCTGAGCGGCGGCGAATCCCAGAGGCTCAAGCTCGTGCGGTACCTCGGCGCCCTTCCCGGCGAAGCGGGCGCGCTTCTCCTTCTCGACGAGCCGACGACCGGGCTCCACCGCCACGACATCGGCCGGCTGCTCGACGTCTTGGGGGCCCTCGTCGACCGGGGCCACAGCCTCGTCGTGATCGAGCACAATCTCGACGTGCTCAAGGCGGCCGACTGGATACTGGAGGTCGGGCCGGGGGCGGGCGACTCGGGCGGGCGAATCGTCGCGGAGGGGACGCCCGAGGCGATCGCGCGGGCGGCCGCCGCGACCTCTCCGTTCATGCGGGCGGCGCTCGAGGAGGACGCGGGCGGCCCCGACCCGGCGGGGGCCGGTGCGCCGGGTCCAGGAAAAGCCCTCCGGGCCGGGCGCGCAGCCGGCGGCTCGATCGAGATCACGGGGGCCCGCGAGAACAACCTGAAGAACCTGTCGGTCTCGATACCGCTGCGCCGGCTCACCGTTGTCACCGGCGTTTCGGGATCCGGGAAGTCGACCCTGGCGTTCGACATCATCTTTGCCGAGGGCCAGCGCCGGTTCATGGAGTCGATGTCGCCCTACGCGCGCCAGTTCGTGGAGCAGATGCCGCGGCCGGCGGTCGACCGGCTAACGGGGATCCCCCCCGCGGTCGCGATCGAGCAGCGGGTCACGCGCGGATCGCTCAAGTCCACGGTCGCCACGATCACCGAGGTGGCCCAGTACCTGCGCCTCCTGTACGCGCGCCTCGGCGTCCAGCACCACCCGGAGACGGACCGGCCCGTGACCCCCCTCTCGGCCGGCGCCCTCAAGAAGCTCCTCGCGCGCGTCATCGGGGGCCCCGGGGCGCGGCGGGCAAGGCACCTCTACCTCTGCGCCCCCCTGGTCCGCGGGCGAAAGGGCCACCACCAGCCGATCGCGGACTGGATGCGGAGGCAAGGGTACGAACTCATGCGCGCGGACGGGAAGCTCGCAAGGGTCGACGCGTTCCAGAGGCTCGACCGCTACAAGGAGCACGACATCGAGGTCGTCGTGTCGGACCTGAAGGGCGGGGCGGATCCGGGCCGGGTGCTCGAGCGCGCCCTCGAGGTCGGAAAGGGCTCGTGCTTCCTGCTGACGGCGGCGGGCGCCGTCCTCTCGTGGTTCTCCTCGACGCGCACGGACGTCGAGACCGGGGAGTCGTTTCCCGAGCTCGACCCCAAGGACTTCTCGTTCAATTCGCCTCGGGGCTGGTGCCCCGCCTGCCGCGGGTACGGCAGGATCTACCCGTGGATGGCCGCGCCCGCGGACGAGAGCCAGGACGAGAACGCGCGGTGGCTTCGCCAGCTCGGCCTGAGCCCCGGCGACGACGGCGCCGGGGGAGGCGGACTCTGCCCCGTCTGCAAGGGGGAGCGGCTCAACCGCGTCTCCCGGGCGGTCAAGCTCCATTTCAGGGGA
>DATFZP010000320.1:0-7690 GCA_035314405.1 Solirubrobacteraceae bacterium
GCTTCCCCGGATGCTCGAGGGGACGCCCGCCGAGGGAAGTGGGGTCGAGCTGTTCGCCAAGCTCGAGGCGTTCAACCCCGGTGGGAGCGTCAAGGATCGGATCGGCGTGGCGATGATCGAGGCCGCCGAGGCTGAGGGGAGGATCGAGCCCGGGCGCACGACGATCGTCGAGGCGACCAGCGGCAACACCGGCATCGCCCTGGCGTTCGTGTGTGCCGCCAAGGGCTACGACCTGGTGCTGACGCTCCCCCAGGGGATGAGCCGCGAGCGTGAGAGCCTGCTGCGCCTCTACGGCGCCCGCGTGGAGATCACCGAGTCGCTCGGCGGGATGGGTGAGGCGGTGCAGGCGGCGCGCACGATGGCCCGCAATGAGGACGTCTTCCTGCCCGACCAGTTCTCGAACCCAGCCAACCCCGAGGCCCACCGCCGCACCACGGGGCCGGAGATCGACGGTGCGCTGGAGGGCCGCGTCGACGTGCTCGTGGCGGGTGTCGGGACGGGAGGCACGATCACCGGCGTGGGGGAGTACCTCAGGGAGCGGGTGAACCCCCGGCTGCGGGTGGTGGCCGTCGAGCCCAGCGGCTCCCCAGTGCTCTCGGGCGGCAGGCCGGGGCCGCATCGCATCCAGGGGATCGGGGCGGGCTTCATCCCGCCGGTGCTCAACCGGGAGCTGATCGACGAGGTCGTCGCCGTCTCCGACGACGACGCGATCCACACCGCCTGGGCGTGCGCCCGGCGTGTCGGGCTGCTCGCCGGGATCTCCTGCGGGGCGGCCCTGAGCGCGGCTCTGCAGGTCGCGGCCAGGCCGCAGTCGCAGGGCAAGCGGATCGTCGTGATCATGCCCGACTCCGGCGAGCGCTACATCTCACAGGCGTTCTTCGCGCCGTAGCGCGGCTCCCCCGGCCGCAAAGAAGCGCCTCTCGGCCCGTGGGATCGTCGCTACCCTGTTGCCATGGCCGGTTTCGACACGTTCGCGCGGGTCGCAGGGGAGGTCCGCCGCGATCTGCACGCGACGCGCGACCGGGATCCGGCCGCACGGGGCGCGAGCGCGGGAGAGATACTCGCGACCTGGCCGGGAATCCACGCGCTGCTCGCCCATCGCGTCGCCCATGCTCTCCAGGACGCCGGCGTGCCGGTGCTGCCGCGGATGGTCTCGATGGTCACCCGCGCGGTCACCGGCATCGAGATCCACCCCTCCGCCCGCATCGGGCAGGGCCTGTTCATCGATCACGGGGCGGGGGTCGTGATCGGAGAGACGGCCGACATCGGCAGGGACGTGACCCTCTACCAGGGGGTCACGCTCGGCGGCACAGGGTTCGCGACGGGAAAGCGTCACCCCACCGTGCAGGACAACGTCACGATCGGCTCCGGTGCGAAGCTGCTCGGGCCGATCACGATCGGCCATGGAGCGAAGATAGGCGCCAACAGCGTGGTGATCACAGACGTGCCCCCCAACTCCACGGTGGTCGGCAACCCCGGCCATCCGGTGCGGGTCGACGGCCGCCGGGTCGAGGGCCCCGACGCCGACTGGATCCACCTGCCCGATCCGATCGCCGAGGCGATCCAGGCGCTTTCGAGCCGCATCGAAGCGCTCGAACGGACTGTCGCAGAGCTCTCCGAGGTCGAGGCACAGCCGGTGGCAGAGGTACGTCCGCTGCGAACCGTCCGGGGCCCCAACCCGGCCGGCGGCTAGCCGCCTGCAGCGGCGGGGGCGCCCGCCGAAGGCGCATCTATGCTGGTGGGGATGCAGGGAAATCCCCATGCCGAATACCTCCAGGAGCTGCTCGAGGACCTCAACGAGCCACAGCGGGAGGCCGTCACCCACGGCGAGGGGCCGCTGCTGATCCTCGCCGGCGCCGGCAGCGGCAAGACCCGGGTGCTCGCCCACCGGATCGCCTATCTGATCCACACCGACCAGGCACAGGCCGGGGAGATCCTTGCGATCACATTCACCAACAAGGCGGCGAGCGAGATGCGGGAGAGGGTCGAAAGGCTGCTCGGGCGGGGCACCCGGGGGATGTGGCTGATGACGTTCCACGCGGCCTGCGCTCGCATCCTGCGAGCGGAGGCCGAGCGGCTCGGCTACACGCGGCGCTTCACGATCTACGACCAGGCCGACGCCCGCCGGCTGGCCAAGCGCTCGGCCGATGCGGTCGGGGTCGATCCGAAGCGCTTCACCCCCGCCGCGATCCAAGGCCAGATATCGGCTGCGAAGAACCGGCTGTCAGACGCCGACGCCTACCGCCAGACGGCATCCTCGCCGTTCGAGGAGATGGTCGCCGACGTCTATGAGATCTACGAGCGCGACCTGCATCGCATGAACGCGATGGACTTCGACGACCTCCTGTTCCGGGCCGTCAATCTGTTCGAGCTGTTCGCGGATGCACGCGAGCGCTACGCCACGACCTTCCGCCACGTGCTCGTCGACGAGTACCAGGACACCAACCACGCCCAGTACCGTCTGCTCCAGCTGCTGGTCGGCGGTGGCCGTCCGCCGCGCGCCGTGACGCCGGCGAGCAGGTCGAGCGCGGATCGTTCGCTGGGCCCGGGCTTCGTGCTCGGTCATCGCAACCTCGCGGTGGTCGGCGACGACGCCCAGTCGATCTACAGCTTCCGGGGTGCCGACGTCCGCAACATCCTCGACTTCCAGGATGACTTCCCCGACGCGAGGGTGGTCAAGCTGGAGCAGAACTACCGCTCCACGGAGACGATCCTCGGGGCGGCCAACGCGGTGATCGCGAACAACAGAGGGGGCATCGCAAAGCGGCTGTGGAGCGAGCTCGGCCAGGGGGATCCGATCCAGCTCCGTGCGCTCGAGGACGAGCACGCCGAGGCGCGGTTCGTCGTCGGGGAGATCGAGCGACTGCTCGACGAGGGCGACTCCCGCTCGGAGATCGCCGTCCTGTACCGCACGAACGCGATGTCGCGGGTGATCGAGGACACGCTCGTGCGGCGTGAGATCGCCTACCAGGTGATCGGGGGGACGAAGTTCTACGAGCGGGCCGAGATCAAGGATGCGATCGCCTACCTCTCCCTGCTGGCCAACCCCAACGACGTCGTGAGCTTCACCCGCGTGGCCAACTCCCCCCGACGCGGGATCGGAACGACGTCGCTCGCCCGGGTGCTGGCCCACGCCGACACCCTCGGAGTGTCGGTATGGGAGGCCGCGAGCGACCCATCGGCGGTTCCGGGTCTGGGGTCGGCGGCGGTCAAGGCCCTGGGACGGTTCATGGACACAATGGGAGATCTGCTCGAGCTCGCCGGGCTGGCGCCGGCCGGTCCTCACCCGGCGCAGCCGGAGGGCCCCGATCGCGGGGAGCAGGACGCAGGGGGCGACCGCGGACCACGCCCGATCGCCGAGCTCGTCGAGGCGACGCTCGCCCGCACTGGCTATCTCGAGTCCCTCGAGGCCGAGCGCACGATCGAGGCCCAGGGACGGATCGAGAACCTCGAGGAGCTCGTGGAGGTGGGACGCGAGTTCGACGTCTCCGCCGTCCCCGGAGAGGACACCCTGGACGTCTTCCTCCAGCAGCTCGCGCTGGTCGCCGATGCCGACACGCGCAGCGACGACGAGGGCCTGATCACGCTGATGACCCTCCACAACGCCAAGGGGCTCGAGTATCCGACGGTGTTCATCGCCGGCTGCGAGGAGGGCGTCTTCCCGCATTCGCGCGCGCTCGACGAGGGCGGGCTCGAGGAGGAGCGGCGGCTGTTCTACGTCGGCATCACGCGGGCGATGCGGCGGCTGTACCTGACCTACGCCCGACGGCGGGCGGTGTTCGGCTCCCAGTCCTACGGGATGGCCAGCCGCTTTCTCGACGAGATCCCGGCGGAGCTTGTGGACCAGCCTCCCCCGAGCGTCCTTCGCCCGGGCTTCATCGCCGCCGGGATGGCCGCGGGACGTGCCAGGGGCACGGTGGGTCCCGCGGTGGGAGCGGCGGAGCGCAGAGCCGGGCGCGGCCGTTGGCAGGACCAGGCCTCCTCGGCGCCTCGGGCGGCGCAGTTCCGGCTCGGCGAGGACATAGTCCATGCGGCCTTCGGCGAGGGGGTCGTCACCGGGGTCGAGCCGGGCGGCGTGATCGTGGTGCGCTTCGCCGGCGACGGCTCCGAGCGCAAGCTGATGGCCGACTACGCCCCGGTCAGCCGCGCCTGAGCCCGCCGCCGTCTCTTCCGGCCCCCGAGGGCTTAGCATCTGTCCCGTGACCGCGACGATCATCGACGGCAAGGCGATCGCCGCCCGCGTGCGCGGCGAGGTGGCCGGCCAGGTCGCCGTGTTCGAGGAGCGCTTTGGACGCTCGCCGGGGCTTGCGACGGTGCTCGTCGGCGATGACCCGGCCTCGGCCATCTACGTCGGGGGCAAGCAGCGGGCGTGTCTGGAGGTGGGGATGGTCCCCTTCGACCGGCGTCTGCCCGCGGAGGCCTCCTTCGAGGAGGTCTCCGGCGAGCTCGAGGCTCTCGGCTCGGATCCCGCGGTCAGCGGGATCCTGCTGCAGCTGCCCGTGCCCGACCATCTCGACGGCCCGGCGCTCACGGCGATGATCCCGCCGGAGAAGGACGTCGACGGGCTGACCCCGGTCAACGCGGGGCTTCTGTCCCTCGGGCGGCCCGGGCTGCGGCCGTGCACCCCCGCCGGGGTGCTGGTGCTGCTCGCCGACGCGGGCGCCCCGATCGAAGGCGCCGAGGCGGTGGTGGTCGGTCGGTCGAACCTGTTCGGAAAGCCGATGGCCCAGCTGCTGCTCGCGGAGAGCGCGACCGTGACGATCTGTCACTCCCGCACGCGTGACCTTCGCTCGGTGTGCGCCCGGGCGGACATCCTGATCGCTGCCGCTGGCCGCCCGCGGCTGATCGGCCGCGACCACGTCAAGCCCGGAGCGGTCGTGATCGACGTGGGGATGAACCGGCTGACCCCCGAGGAGGCCGGTAACACCAGCGGCCTGGTGGGCGACGTCGACTTCGCGGCGGTCTCGGAGGTCGCCTCGGCCATCACACCCGTTCCCGGGGGCGTTGGGCCGATGACGATCGCCATGCTGTTGGGCAACACCTTGCAGGCGGCCCGCCGCCAGGCCGAGCACGAGGCGTGGGCGGCAGAGGTGGGGGAGGGGCACGGGGTCGGCGCCGGGCGAGCGGAGCTGGGATGAGCCTCAGGCGGCTTCGGATCGGGGAGCTGCTCGCCCTCGCCGGGTCGGCCTGCATCGTCGCGTCGCTGCTCGTTCCCTGGTATGAAAGCGCGATCGGGCCGCTCGACGCGTGGGACACGTTCGGGCCGGCCGTGGTCCTCCTGCTCGTGGCGCTGTGCGCCGCGCTCGCGATGGTGGTGAGCGCCCTCACTGAGCGCAGCACCGCGCTGCCCGTGGCGAGCGCCGTGTGGTGCGTGCCCCTCGGGCTCGCCGGCGTGATCGCGGCGGTGGTGAGGGTGCTCGAGCGTCCCTACCACGCGACCGGCCTGCGCGTCGGAGCCTGGCTGGCGCTCGTCGGCGCCGTCGCCATCCTCGTCGGCGCCTGGCTGTCGCTGCGCGACGAACGTCCCGCCCTGTACGAGCCCGCCACCCCGACGCCCCGCCCCCGGCCGGAGTAGCCTGCCGGCGATAGGATTCCGGCCGCGGGCGCCGAACCTCAGCGGATCGGGTGCGGGCCACCGTCGTCGCAGATGCAGCGGGGGCGGGCGGAATCGACGCCGATCAATCTCCGGGGGATCCATGGACTTCGACATCAGCCGCCTGCGCCGCTCGGACAGGATCGTCGGCATCAGCTCGATCCTGTTCCTCATCTTCCTGTTCTTCTTCGCCTGGTACGGCGTGAGCTCGAACGTGAGCGCGATCTCGGGGATCAGCGTGAACACCAGCTACAACGGCTGGGAAACCTTCACCAACAGCCGCTGGATCTGGCTGATCACGATCATCGTCGGCCTCGGCATGGTCCTCGTCACGGCGACCCGCAAGGAACTCGACCTCCCGATCCAGCACGGGGTGCTGGTGACGGTCTTCGGCGGCGTCTCGACGCTGCTGATCCTCTATCGCATCGTCCATCACCCCTCGGCGAGCGCGAGCTATGGTGCCTTCCACGCCTCCGCCGGCATCAAGATCGGCATCTGGCTGGGCCTGTTCGCGGCGCTCGGGATCACCTACGGCGGCTATCTGGCGATGAGCGAGGAAGGGGCGCTGGCCGGCGCGCGCCAGCCCGCTGGCACGGGGATCGGCGACGCGGGCTCGGGCTCGCCGTCGGCCGAGGCGGCGAGCCCGCCCGGTGCACCGCCGGCGGCTTCACCGCCTGCGCCTGCGGCGGAGGGCGCACCGCCGCCTGCGGCCCCGTCGACCGGCGCCCAGGCGTCCCCCGGCTCCACGCCCGCATCCTCGACCCCGTCCGCGCCGCCGGCGTCCGCGCCCCCCCCGGAGGCAGCGCCGGCGGCCTCCCCCCCGATCCCCCCGCCGGCGGCCCCCCCGATCCCTCACCCCGCGACCCCGCCGGCCCCGGACTCGGGCGGGGGCGCCCCCTCGTCGTAGGGTCGGTCGCCACGGCGCTCCGGACTGCACGGGCGCCCCTTAGAATGCCGCCACTGTGATCGGAGGCGATGAGGTGCTGCACGTTGCCCGGCTCGCTCGCCTCGCGCTGGGCGAGGACGAGCTCGAGGCGATGGCGCGGGAGCTGTCCGCCGTGCTCGACCACGTCGCCAAGATCGGCGAGCTGGACCTCGAGCGGGTCTCGCCGACCTCCCACGTGGTGGACGTCACGGGAGCGCTGCGTCCGGACGAGCCGCGGCCATGCCTGCCGCGGGCGGTGGCCCTCTCACAGGCTCCCGCCGTGAGCGACGGGGGGTTCCTCGTTCCCAGCCCGCAGGCATGAGCGCGGACATGCTCGAGCTGTCGGCGGCGGCAGCGATCGCCGAGATAGAGGGCGGCCGTCTCAGGGCGGCGGACCTGTTCGCGTTCTATCGCGACCGGGCAACCGAGCACGGCCTCGGTCTGGAGATCGGCGGCCTGAACTGCTTCACGTGGATCGCCGATGAGATCCCGGAGGACTCCTCCGGTCCGCTTCGCGGCGTCCCGCTGGCCGTCAAGGACCTGTTCTGCACCGAGGGCGTGCCCAGCCAGTCGGGCTCGCGCATCCTCGAGGGGTACCTGCCGCCCTACTCGGCCACCGTCGTCTCGCGCCTGGCCACGGCGGGAGCGCCGCTGCTGGCCAAGACCAACCAGGACGAGTTCGCGATGGGCTCCTCGAACGAGAACTCGGCCTTTGGGCCCGTGCTCAACCCCTGGAGCCGGACCCGCGTGCCCGGCGGCTCCTCGGGGGGGAGCGCCGCGGCGGTCGCGGCAGGGCTGGCACCGTGGGCGCTGGGAACGGACACGGGCGGCTCGATCCGCCAGCCGGCGGCGCTGTGCGGGATCGTCGGGTTGAAACCGACCTATGGCTCCGTCTCGCGCTACGGGATGATCGCGTTCGCCTCCTCCCTCGATCAGGCGGGCCCGCTGACCCGCGACGTGACCGATGCCGCGTTGATGCTGCGCCACTTGGTCGGGCGTGACGAGTGCGACGCGACCTCGCTTGCTTTCCCCAGGGAGATCGACCTGCCGAGCGCCGAGCGGTTGGACGGCATCCGGCTCGGCGTGCCGGTGGAGCTGACGGACGGTTCCACTGGTGATGGGAGTGAGGGGATCGAAGTGGGGGTGCTCGATGCTTTCCATGCCGCACTACG
>DATFZP010000321.1:0-2940 GCA_035314405.1 Solirubrobacteraceae bacterium
GACGCCGACGGAGAAGCGCGCCCGGAAGCGCCCACCCGGCTCGAGCAGGCGCAGCCCGGTGCCGCTGCGCAGCGCGTTGGCAGGGGCGGTCATCGGCTCGAAGCAGATGAACTGGCCCCCGGCCGGTGCGAACACCTGCCCGCACGGGTAGCCCTCGATCAGCTCCAGCCGGATCGCCCGGTCGGCGGCGCAGGCGGCGAAGGCGGCGGGCTCGGCGACGCCGTCGAAGCCGTCGTCGAACACCCGGTCTGCGAGCTCGAAGCGCTGACGGCCCTGCTCCCGGGCCGATCCGGTCGGGATCTGCTGGGCGTCGACGGCCAGAGCGCGCATCGCCGGCAGCTCGATCAGCCAGCGCTCGCGGGGGACGCCCGGCAGGCACAGATAGGGGTGAAAGCCGAAGGCGAGCGGGACGCGATCCTCTCCGGAGGCGTGGACCGTCAGCTCGATCTCCAGGCGCCCGTCGTCCATCCGCGCCTCATAGACGAGGTCGTGACGGAAGGGAAAGACCTCGAACAGCTCCGGCCGGGCCTCGCTCCAGCTCAACCGCGCCGCCAGCGATCGCGCCTCGCCCGCGGGCGCCGCGGCCGGCTCCCAAGGCATCCTCCCGCCGATCACCCCGTGGATAGGCAGCCCGCGTTCGTCGACGGCGATCCTGGAAGGGTCGTGCGGGACCGCGACCTTGCGAGAGGCGACCTCGTACTCGAAGCCGGCCAGCCTGTTGGCCCAGGGGTAGAGCAGCGGGATCCCCATAGTCCTGCCCTCGGCTGCGTAGGCATCCACCCCGCTGTTCTGGGCGAGCAGCTCCTGGCCTCGGTGGCGCAGCGAGCAGCAGATCATCCCGGCCCCCGGCACGAAGCTGGCCTGCAGGTCGCCCCCGTCGGAGAGCTCGATGGCTGTGGAGAGATCGCCTGCCATTCAGGCGGACGCTCGTGACGGTCTCTGGCAGGGGAGCACGGCGGTGAGAGCCTACCGGGCCGGGTCCCCTAAACTGGCCCGGCGTGAAGCTGTGGATACCGGACGGGGACGGCCGGGACGCGATCGGGCAGCTGCCGGAGGGAGTGGCGCTGTCGGTGACACCGCGCGAGGGCGAGCTGCCCGCGGAGATGCTCGAGGCGGAGTTCCTCGTCCCCCGGGCGGGCGACCGGAGGATCGTCGAGATGCTCCCCCGGATGCGCGTGCTGCGGGTCATCCAGACCCTGTCGGCCGGAGTCGACAGGCTGGTGGGGATCGTCCCTGGGGGTGTCGTGCTGTGCGACGCCGGCGGCACCCGCGACGTGGCGGTGGCCGAGTGGGTGCTCGCGGCGATCCTCGCCTCGACGAGAAGCCTGGGTGAGCTTCGCGACCGCCAGCGAGAGCACGTGTGGAGGTGGTGCCGCTCGCGAGAGCTCGCCGGCGCGACGGTGATGATCCTCGGCTACGGAGCGATCGGCGCAGCGGTGGAGGCGCGCCTTCGGCCCTTCGACGTGAGCTTGATCAGGGTCGCCCGCACAGCCCGCGAGGGCGTTCACGCGGTGGGAGAGCTCGAGGCCCTGCTCCCCGGCGCGGAGGTTCTCGTCGTGCTCGTGCCGCTGACCTCCGAGACGGTCGGGCTGCTCGACCGCAGGATGCTGGACCTGCTGCCCCAGGACGCGCTGCTCGTCAACGCCGCTCGCGGTCGGGTGCTCGACGGCGAGGCCCTGCTGGCGCTGGCGCAGGCGGGCCGCGTGCGGGCGGTGCTCGACGTCACCGACCCCGAGCCGCTGCCGGCCGAGCACCCTCTGTGGGACGCCCCGGGCGTGCTGATCACGCCCCACTTCGCCGGAGACACCGCGGCCGCCGATCGGCGGGCCTTCGCCTTCGCCGGCGAGCAGGTGCGCCGCTACGTCCGCGGCGAGAAGCTCAGCAACGTCGTCGAACACGGCTATTGAGGAGCGGCCCGGAGCCGACGGCCCGCGCCCGTGGAGCAGCCCGGCTGCTAGGCTTCGGCGTCGCTCGACACGCCGGCATGCCGGCGCTCGCGCCTCTTGGCCTTGCGCGCCGCCGACTCCTCCGCGGCCTTCTCCCGCGCCTGGGTGTAGGAGCTCGTGACGAGCTGCTTGCCGCCGGACCAGCCGAAGGCCCGGATCAGCAGGAGAATCGCCAGCACGATCGCCCACACCGTGCTGACGATCTGCTGGGCCACCGAGTAGGCCGTCGCGTTCGATGCGCTCGTGATGCCCTTCAGGGAGAGGACGTTGAAGCCCTGCACGACGCCGGCGCCCCCGGGGGTGGCGGAGGTCATGTTGGCGAGGGAGTTGCCGGCGACGACCCGCATCAGGATGTGGAAGCTCACGGGGATGTTGTAGGCGGTGAGGAACACCGCGATGAAGCCGAGCATCGCCAGCCAGCTGACGAACTCCGGGAGCGCCACCAGCCTCAGGTAGCTGCCCCGGTGGGCGAGGATCCGACCCCCGGTCTTCGCCTCCTGCCACCACTTCCTGATCCGCTCACGGAGCACCCTGGCGACGAGGAAGAGGAGCACCGCTCCGCCGACGAGCGCGATCACCGTGGCCCACGGGTGGGCGCTGATGAAGCCGAGCTGGAGATCGAAGGACCCGCCGACCGTCAGGAACAGATAGATGTAGCCCGCGGTTCCGATCAGCGTGAAGAAGACTTTCTGGACGACGTAGCCGGCGAGGATCCCGGCGAAGGCGGCGCCGACGATGATGCTGGTGAACATCAGCATCATCACGAGCGTGCCGAGGTTGGCGGGCAGGACGAAGTTCAGCGCCACGGCGGTCGCGTAGCACGCGTAGATCGCAATCCACGAAACACCCGCGTCGGGGTAGGCGTAGCGGAGGATCGAGTACCAGGCGAAGGCCGCGGTCGTCGTCTGCACCGTCAGGAGCACGATCGCGGCGAGCAGGTAGCCGACAGAGATGGTGGTGATCGTGCTCCACAGCTCTTTCAGCCACCCGCTGA
>DATFZP010000322.1:0-4417 GCA_035314405.1 Solirubrobacteraceae bacterium
CCGCACCCGCCGCGCATACGGGGTCGACCTGCGCCAGTTCGCCGGCTGGGCGGCCACCCGGGGACTGTCCCCCGCCGACGTCGACCCGAAGGCGGTTCGCCGGTACATCGCGGGCCTGTCCGAGCGGAACCTCGCTCCGAGCACCTCCGCCCGCAAGCTCGCGGCGCTGCGGGCGCTGTTCACCAGCCAGCGCGAGCACGGGATCATCTCCCAGAATCCGGCCGATCTCGTGTCGAGTCCTCGGCGGCCCCTCGTCCTTCCGCGGGTCCTCAGCGTCCGCGACGCAGGGCGGCTGCTCGACGGCATCCCCGCGACCGGCCCCCTGGAGGTTCGCGACCGGGCGATCTTCGAGCTCGCGTACTCGTGCGGGTTGAGGGCCGAGGAGATCGTCTCGCTGAGGACCGCCGACGTCGACCACGACGGAGAGCAGCTGCGAGTCGAGGGCAAGGGGCGCAAGACCCGCTTCGTCCCCGTCGGCGAGCCGGCGATGGCGGCCGTCAGGGTCTATCTGCAGGGCGCCCGCCAGGCGCTCGTCGTGCCTGGGCCGGGCCCCGAGGCCGGGGGCGCAGGGTGCGAGGCGCTGTTCCTGAGCAAGACCGGACGACCGCTGGGCACCAGCGACGTCCGGCGCAGGCTGCGCCGATGGACGGCCAGGACCGGGCTCGACCCCTGCTCACCACACGCCCTCCGGCACAGCTTCGCCACGCACCTGCTGGACGGCGGGGCCGACCTGCGAAGCATCCAGGAGCTGCTCGGCCACGCGAGCGTGTCGAGCACCCAGATTTATACTCGGGTAGAGTCCGCGAGGCTCAGAAGCGCCTACACGCGCAGTCACCCTCGGGCCTGACCGGCGGGGAGAAGACCCTGGAGACGAACGTCAAACCGATCGAGCTGCGCGAACTCTGGCGGCGGTACAAGTCGGACGGAGACTCGCGCGTCCGTGAGCGGCTCGTCGTCGCCTACTCGCCGCTGGTCAAGTACGTCGCGGGGCGCACCGCCGCCGGCCTTCCTCCCCACGTCGAGGAGGCCGACCTGATCTCCTACGGCCTCGTGGGGCTGATCTCGGCGATCGAGCGCTTCGATCTCTCCCGCGACATCAAGTTCGAGACCTACGCGATCATGCGGATAAAGGGGGCGATCATCGACGAGCTGCGCTCGCTCGACTGGGTGCCCCGCAGCGTCCGGGCCCGTGCCCGGGAGGTGGAGCGGGCCAACGCCAAGCTCGAGCACGCCCTCCAGCGGGCTCCCACCGACCAGGAGATCGCGGCCGAGATGGGCATCACCGTCGAGGAACTCGGCGACGCCCTGCTCGCGATCTCCCACTCCTCCATCGTCGCCCTCGACGAGCTGTGGAGCGTGTCGGACTCGAGCGGCGACCAGGTCTCGCTGATGGACACGATCGAGGATCCCGGGGCGCCCGACCCGGCGAAGGCCCTGGACGTGGGGGACCTGAAGGACCGGATCGCCGACTCGATCGCCAGGCTGCCCGAGCGGGAGAAGCTCGTGATCGCCCTCTACTACTACGAGAATCTGACCCTCCGAGAGATCGGAGAGGTGCTCGGGGTGACCGAGTCGCGGGTCTCCCAGATGCACACCAAGGCGGTGCTGCGCCTGCGCTCGAGGATGCAGGAGGAGTCCTTCGACGACTGATCGGCTACCCTCCCGGCGGTGGCCACGCGCACGATCGTCACCTCTCAGCCCGACGTAGCCTGCGAGGTATGCGAGCGGAGGCTGCTGCGGGGAGAGCACGCGGACGTCTTCATCGCCGCCGGCCGCCGCCGGATCGTCTGTGAGCTGTGCGCCACCCGTGCAGCTCACGAAGGGTGGATGCGGGAGACCGACACCGGCTCGCTCGCCCTGCCTCCGATGCGCCCCCGTCGCGGCCGCAGCCTGCTCGAGCGCCTGCGCCAGGTGGGCAGGTCGCCGGGCGATCTCGACGAAGACGAGGACTCCAGCGGCGAGATGGCCGGGGAGCCGGCCTACGAGGTGCTCGAGCAGCCCGTCACCCGGGCGCCGGAGCCGGTCGTCCGCGGTCGTCTCACCGAGCCGCCGGCGCCCCCGCCCTTCGACGAGCAGGCCCCCGAAGACGGCGCCTCGCCGTCGGGGACCGTGGCCTTCGCCGAGGAGCCCGCCGAGGACTCGCTCGCAGCGGTCGGGGACCCGGTCGGAAACGCCCCCTCGGAGACCTACGAGCAGCTCGCGCTGGAGGTCTTCAACGCGAGCGAGTTCCCCCGCCGCCTCGCGGGCGTGGCACGCTCGCTGGGCGAGCCCGAGGTGAGCGTGCGGTCCGCCGAACACCTCAGCAGCGTGGTGTGGATCGTCGTCGCCTGGGAGCTCTGCTGGTATCGCTACGAGGTGGACCTCAGCGTCGCCCCCGCCCAGGCCTCGGCGGTCGAGCAGGGGACCGAACTGTCCGAGCTGCCCCGTGACGACAGGCTTGCAAACTGCGTGGTCGATCCCGCAGGCGCACTGTCGCTGCCGGACGCATGAGCGCTTGCAGGCTTGCTTCGGTGGCCGAGCCGGGTAGGATTGGGGGGATGGTCTATTGCGTCGTCCCCAGGGCACTAGCCGACGAGCTCTACCCGAGCCTCGTCGAGCACTACGCCGGGGACGAGAACGTGACGGTGATCGTCGACCGGAGGGAGTTCGACCGTCGCCGGCGCAACCGCACCGCGGGCGCAGCGTCCCCCGAGGAGGCGGCCGCGAAGGCCGCCTCGACAAGGAGGGTCGTGCGCGACCGTCGTCGCGCCCGCGTGCCCGGCGACCTGCTGCCGCTTGCCCAGGTCGGCTAGCCGGCGTCCTCGGGTACGGGCTCGCCCGACCTCGCCGCGATGAAGGTGGTCGCCCACGTGGACGGGGGCGCCCGCGGGAACCCCGGACCAGCCGCGGCGGCGTGCGTGTTGAGCACGACGGCAGGGGAGCTGCTGCTCGAGGACACCCAGCTGCTGGGAACCGCCACCAACAACGTGGCCGAGTACTGCGCGCTGCTGCTGGGCCTGGCCCGCGCTCGCGAGCTGGGCGCGACGGAGATCGAGGTGATCGGCGACTCCGAGCTGATCGCCAAGCAGGTCCAGGGGATCTACAAGGTCAGGCACGAGGCGATGCGCCCTCTCTATCTGGAGGCGATGGCCTCGCTGCGGACCTTCCAGCGATGGTCGATCCGCACCGTCCCCAGGGCGCAGAACGCCGAGGCCGACGCGCTCGTGAACGCCGCCCTCGATCGGGCCGCCGCCGCGAGGTCCGGCTGAGCCCTCGCCGTCAGCGCAGCGCTCGGGCCGATCCGGCGATCGCCAGCATCTGCTGGTTGGAGAGTTCCTCCAGCAGGGTGTTGGTCAGCCAGTAGAGGACCCCTCGGGAGCGCCAGCCCACCACGTGTATGTGGGGGCCGTCGTCCACGAGCAGCAGGCGGCGCCCGTCGACCGCCTCGCTGTGGGCGCGGGCGAACAGCGGCGGATCCGGCCAGTCGGTGCCCTCGAGGTCGTAGTAGCCGCCGGCCGCGCTCTGTTTGAAGACGACCACGTAGGCGTGGCGCAGGTGGCCCCGCTGATCGGTCAACGCGTAGGGTCGCACGGTCTGCTGTTCGGCCGCTCCCGTCTGCAGCCCCGGGTAGAGCATCGCGAACGGGACGCCGCCGGCGGCCCTCGATGCTTCCGAGCGTCCGGCGGCGGACGTCGGGTACAGGCCGATCACCTGCGGCGGGCCGCCGATCGCGTGAGGGGAGCGACCGGCGGCGCCCCCCGCCACCGGCGCGGCGGGAAGGGTCACGCGTTCGCCGTCGCCCAGGAAGTTCTCCAGCGTCTCGTGCTCGAGTTGGGGTGTCGACAGGACGTAGGAGCCCCCCCGGTAGGCGTAGTCGACGTCGCTGGTGAGGAACTTCACCTGCCGCAGCGGCTTCGCCTGGGAGAAGGCCACGAGCTTGGCGAGCAGGATCAGCTCGCCGGCCGACGCGTGGAAGTTCGAGCGGATCGCGTGTCCCACCGCTTTGGCCACCGTTTCGATCTGGCCGAGCTCGTCTTCCGGCGAGATCTGCTCGCGCAGGTCGCGCAGGAAGTCCTGCTGGCGGGCCACCCTCACGAAGTCCGAGTCGGTGTGGCGGTAGCGCACGTAGTCGAGCGCGTCTTCGTAGCAGAGCTTCTGGTAGCCCGGCTGGAGGTTGATGTTCGTGTAGTCGGTTTCCGTCGTCCCCACGTTTTCGTTGAAGTACCGGTGGTCGACGTCGACGTAGGCGCAGCCGAGCGTGTCCACGACCCTGATGAAGCCCGCGAAGTTGACGTCGACGATGCCGTTCAGGGCGAGCTGGGGGAAGACCTCCCGCTTGATCGTCTGCGCGGCGAGCACGCTGGCCTCGTCGGCCCCGTACTTGCTCCCGATCGTGTAGGCGGCGTTGATCTTTTCATCCACGTAGACCTGGCCGTCC
>DATFZP010000323.1:0-4457 GCA_035314405.1 Solirubrobacteraceae bacterium
GAGGTGCCCGGTGAGCGCCGACTCGACGGCGATCTGGGCGGTCTCCCGGTCGCGGATCTCCCCCACCATGATCACGTCGGGGTCCGCCCGGACCATCGAGCGCAGACCCATCGCGAACGTGAGACCGACCTTGGCGGCGACCTGCACCTGCGTGAGGCCCTCCATTTCGTACTCGACGGGATCCTCGACGGTGATGATGTTCTTCTCGGGGGTGTTGAGCAGCTTCAGCGCCGCGTACAGCGTGGTCGACTTACCCGATCCGGTGGGGCCGGTCACCAGCACCGCCCCGTGGGTCTCTCGGCAGGCGCGTTCGAAGCGCTCCCGCTCCGGGTCGGCCATCCCCAGCTTGTCGAGCTCCACGACGACGGAGGCCTTGTCGAGCACCCGCATCACGATCCCCTCGCCGTGGACGCTCGGCAGCGTGACGACACGCAGGTCGACGTGGCGGCCGTCGACGACGAGCCCGACGCGGCCATCCTGGGGCAGCCGCTTCTCGGCGATGTTCAGCTCGGCCATGATCTTCACGCGGGAGACGACCCCGGCGGACATCCTGCGGGGAATCGTCGTGATGTCGTGCAGCACCCCGTCGATGCGGAAGCGCACGCGGGTCTCCTTGCCGTCCGGCGCGAGGTGGATGTCGGAGGCGCCCCGCTCGACCGCCTGCCCGACGATCTGGTTGACGAGCTTGACGACCGGGGCGTCGTCGGAGGTCTCATGGAGGGCGACGACCTCCCCGCCATCCTCCTCGGACTCCTCGAGCGTCTCGGTCGACCCCTCGACCACGTCTTCCAGACGATCCAGCCGCGAGACGAGCGCGGCGATGTCGTCCGGAGGCGCCACCGCGACGCGAATCTCGTAGCCCGTCATGATCGCGATGTCGTCGACGGCGAGCACGTTCGACGGGTCGGCCATCGCGACCAGCAGGGTGCGCTTGTCGGCGAACGCCACGGGGACCGCCTGGTAGCGCTTGGCCACCGTCGTGCTCACCAGGTTGGCGGCCGACATGTCCACCTGGAAGATCCCGAGGTCGAGATGGTCCAGGCCGTAGCGCTCGGCCAGGGCGCGGGCGAGACCGTCCTCGGTCATCGCGCCCCCTTCGACGAGTATCCGCTCGGGGGTCGTGCCGGAGACGCGTGAGCTTTCGAGTGCTTCCTCGACCTGCTTGTGGGAGGCGAGGCCCATGTCGACGATGACGTCGGTGAGGAACCGCGAGGAGGAGCCCCGCCGCGACGGGTGGGTCAGCCCCGACCAGTGATCGGGGTCCTGACCGGAGGATCCATGCGACTCGCCGGGAGCTCCTTCGACGTCGCGTCCTGTTTCGATGTCGATGTCGATGTCTGACCCGAGGTCGCTCGCGAGGCCCACGTCGCGTTCGAACTCGAAGTCCTCCTTCCCGCCCGAGAGGGCCTCGAGCTCGATGTCACCCTCGCCCCGCCCGACCGAGATCACCGGCTCGGTCGTGCTCTCGGGCTCGCCGTCGATCCCGAAGATCGCGTGCAGGTCAGGCCCCGTCTGCTGAGGGACCTCGCTCATCGGGCGAGCGCCCCCGGACGCCTGGCCCTACCCGGCCGGATCCTCCGCGCGAGCGGCGCGAAGCATCGCCTCCCGGGGAGCAACCCGTCCGGTCCACAGCTCGAAGCTGAGTGCGCCCTGCGCGACGAGGATCTCGAGGCCATCGAGGGTGCGGGCGCCATGCGCTCGTGCAGCCGCGAGCAGCGGCGTGGTACCGGGGCGATAGACGAGGTCGACGACATACGGGTACTCACCGAGTTGATCGAACGTCATCCCGAGTTGGTTGAGCGCATTAGCCTCAGTGGCCGAGCGTTCTACTGGGGCCTGCTCGGACGCTGCTTCGACATCCGCGCCGCCCCGGGGAGCGGCCGCGGCCCCGACCCCGGGGGAACCCTCCCCGGCACCCGTCTGCTCGAGGCCGACCGAGGTGCAGTTGACGAGGACATCGGCGGGCTCGATCGCGGTCAGCGCCCGCACTCCGAGCTCGCCCGCGAGAGCCACGGCGCGCTCGGGGGTGCGGTTCCACACCGACACCTCCGCCGCCCCCGCGTCCCGCAGCGCCCACGCGGCGGCCCGGGCACTACCGCCGGCGCCGAGGATGAGGAACCGCTGCCCCCGGGGCGACTCCCCGAGCGCGGCGATCAGGCCGGGGGCGTCGGTGTTGGCGGCGGCGATCGAGCCGTCGGCGGAGAAGGTGAGGGTGTTCGCCGCGCCGATCGCACGGGCTGTGACGGTCGCCTCGTCGGCGAGCGTGAGGGCGGCCTGCTTGTGGGGGATCGTCACGTTGGCCCCGTGGAAGCCCGACCCCTCGAGCGCCCGGGTGGTCTCTGCGAACAGCTCCGGCGGCACGGCCAGCCGCTGATAGCGCCAGTCCTCCATGCCGACAGCGGCGAAGGCGGCGTTGTGGATGGCCGGCGAGCGACTGTGCGCCACAGGCCATCCGAGGACCCCGAGCCTGGGCATCACTTCTTCTTGCACACGGGCGGGTGCCCGCCGTTCTTCCTGACCGCTTCCTTGTAGGCCGCGACGTCGGCTTCGAACTGGGAGAGCGAGCTGGAGAAGACCTGCTCCCCGCAGCCGTCGGCTCCGGCGACGTAGTACAGGTAGCCGACATCGGCGGGGTGGCCCGCGGCTTCGATCGAGGCGAGCCCCGGGTTGGAGATCGGGGTGGGCGGCAGGCCGATGTGGGTGCGGGTGTTGTAGGGGGAGTCGATGTGCAGCTGGGCTTCCGTGAGTTCGTGGGTGTAGGTCGCGATCCCGGTCTGGAGCTCCACCGCGTAGTAGGTCGTGGCATCTATCCCGAGCGGGATTTCGCGGTTCAAGCGGTTGTAGATGACTGCGGCGATCTTCGCCCGGTCGCCCGGCAGCACCGCCTCTCTCTCCACCATCGAGGCCACCGTCAAGAGCTGGTAGGGCGTGACGTGCAGCGCCCGGGCGGCGGCGAACTCGTCGGCCCCGAAGTCTTCCTTGAAGGCGACCAGCTGCCCGGACACGAGGCGAGAGACGGGGACGCCGGGATACTCGTCGTAGGTCGCGGGGAACAGGAAGCCTTCGAGGTCGGGGGTCGAAGCCGGTGCCCCGTACTGCTGGGGGTTCAGGAGCGGAGAGTGTTTCGACGCGGCCCGGTAGCTTCCGCGCAGCCCGGCCGCCGCGGCGATCTGCGCGATCTGAAGACGGGTCTTCCCCTCGGGTATCACAACCCTTATCACCGTCGGTGCGACCACCGCCGGCGTGCTCTTCGTGTTGAGCGAGTGGATCACCAGCACGACGGCGACGATCACGATGGCGAGCGCGACAACGGCGGCCAGCCTCGTGAGCAGGGATCGCCGCCCCCGGTGGAGTGATCGCGATCCCATCTCTCCCCCCGCGCCGGCCGCCACGGAACCCGGCGGCCGAGCAGGCGGCTCGATCGCGGGGAGGGGCGGCGGCGCGGGCAGGGAGAGCTCGACCGCAGGCACCGGCGGCTCTAGCTCAGGCGGCGGCTCGGCGGCCGCCAGCGACGGCTCGGAGGCTGGGAGAGGTGGCTCGAGCGCAGGCGGGGGCGGCTCGACGGCGGGCTGAGGCAGCTCGAACGCTGGCGGGGGTGGCTCGAGCTCGGGGAGCGGAGGATCGGGCTCCAGCGAGGGGGGGTCCGCCGGGGAGGGCGTCTCCGGTCCGAGCCCCTCGGGCTCGCCGCCGTCCCGGGCTGCACGCCGCCGCGCACGCTCCAGCCGATCGCGCTCGCGCTCCTCGGCGGTGCGTTCCCGCCCTTGCCGTGATCGGTCGCCTCGAGACAAGGAGTGGACCCTAACGCGATCGTGCTGCGAGCCAGCTCTCGAGCAGGTGTGCGGCGGCGCGTGAGTCCTCGCTCGCGGTGTGGGGGCCCTCCATGCGCTGGGCCATCCTCGTGGTGAAGCGCTCGTCGTAGAGCTCCACCGGGATGTCCTGGCCGAGCCGCCGCGACAGCTGGCGGGCGAAGGAGCGGGTCTCTCTCGTCTGCTCGGTGTCCTGGCCCTGAAGGGACACGGGGAGGCCGACGAGCACGAGCTCCGCCTCCAGCTCGACGGCCAGCTCGCGGAGCCTGCCCAGGCCGCGCTTGCTTGCTGGTCGCGCGACGACGGCGATCGGGGTGACGATCGTGCCGGAGGGATCGCTCACTGCGCACCCGCAGCGGGCGCTCCCGTAGTCGAGGGCGAGGACGCGCAAGCCGCGGACCGGGCCCTGCTAGGCCCGCCGAGCGGTGATCGGCGAGACGCCGGTGCTGGTCCGCCGGCCGATCATGCCGTGAGGGCGGCCTCGATCGCTCCGCGGGCAGCGTCGATGGCCGCGCCGAGCTTCTCGGGGTCGCGTCCCCCCGCCTGGGCCATCGTGTCGCGACCCCCTCCCCCACCGCCCACCACCTCGGCGGCGGTCTTCACCAGCGCGCCCGCCTTCAAACCGCGCTCGACCAGCTCGGGGGCGACGCT
>DATFZP010000324.1:0-2191 GCA_035314405.1 Solirubrobacteraceae bacterium
TGGTACATCTCGATGCTCTACGTGGTCCCCGTGCTCGCGGTGGGCGGCTGGGGCTGGTGGAGCTCACGGCGGCTGTCCCGCGACAAACGTCAGGGACCCCCCTCCGCGCCGAGCTCGGCGCCCGCCAAGACGAGCACCTGAGGGCCGCTCTCCCCCTACAGCTCGATATAGCGCAGGACGACCCGTCCCAGCGTGATCTCATCGCCGTCGCTGAGGGCGGCCTGCTGCACGCGGGTGCCGTTCACGAGCGTGCCGTTGGAGCTGCGATCGTCGAGGATGCGGGCCCCGTCCGGTGTGGGAACGATGATCGCGTGGCGCCGGGAGACCGAGTTCTCGTCGAGCCTCAGGTCGGCCGCGAGGCCGCGACCGACGTGGACGACCTCCTCTCCCAGCGGGATCAGCAGCGCACGGTCGGGCCCCTGGACGGCCACGTAGCGCCCGGCTGCGGGGGGCTCCACCGTGGCCGCGCGGCCGCGGGCCCGCCCGTCGAGGCACTCGATCGGATTGAACCGCTCGGTGATCCCCTCCTGGGCGCCGGGACGGGGACTGAGCGATCGAACGGTGAGAGCCTCTGCGGTCATGGTCATGAAGTCTAGGTAACCGCCGAGCGGTCAGCGTAACCTCAACACCACATAAAGATCGTCGAAGTGTGCTCCCGGCGGACGGAGCGCCGTCGCCCCGTCGTGCCGCGAGGCCTCCCGGGGAGCTGCCGGAGGGGCCTCGCTGGCGTACCCTGGAGCGAGATGCTCCCGCTCGCGCCCGCCGCCTCGACGGCCATCGGGTCGGCCCTCCAGCTGGGTCCCCTGGCACTGCTCGGGCTGCTGTACGCACGTCGCGTTCGCACGCTAGCCCACGACGGGCACCCGGTCCCGGGATGGCGCCAGGCGTGCTTCTACTCCGCCTTCGCCGTGATCGCCGCGGCGCTCACCTCGCTCGGCTCCGCCAGCCAGGACCTGCTGTACGTGCACATGATCGAGCACCTCCTGCTCGGGGACATAGCCGCGCTGCTGATCGTCCTCGGCCTCACCGGCCCTCTGATCGCGCCGATCCTGCGGATCCCCTTCTTCGACCGCCTTCGCGTCCTCTCCCACCCGGCCGTCGCGTTCCCCCTGTGGGCCATCGATCTGTACGTCTGGCACCTCCCCTTCCTCTACCAGGCGGCGCTGCGCCACTCGGCCGTCCACGCGATCCAGCACGCGATGTTCCTCGGCTTCGGGATCAACATGTGGATGCCCCTGTTCGGCCCGCTGCCGATGCCGAGCTGGTTCGGGAACCTCGGCAAGCTCATCTACATCGTCGCCGTCCGCCTCACCGGCACGGTGCTCGGCAACGTCTTCCTGTGGTCGGGCACGGTCTTCTATCCGTTCTACCACCACGGAGAGGCGATCTACCACATCTCCCCCCTGGCCGACCAGAGTCTCGCCGGAGCGATCATGATGATCGAGGAGTCGATCCTGACGCTGGGCCTGTTCTGCTGGCTGTTCCTGCGGGCCGCCCGCGAGAGCGAGGAGCGCCAGGACCTGCTCGACTTCGCCCGGGCCCGGGGTCTCGATCTCACCGACGCCCGCGCCGCCCGAGCGGTGGCGGCCGGTCGGGGACCCGAGCTACGCCGGCGCCTGGAGGCGCGCGCCGGCCCGACGGGCTCCTCCGAGCGGTATCCTTGACGGCATGTGCGCCGGCTGTGCGATGGCGGCCGCCTCGGCCGCGACGGGGTTCAGGACGTGGATGCAGAGTCACCACTTTCCCTGGCTGACTCCCAGGCGCATGCGCAGGCTGACGATCGCCGCGATGTGCGCCGCAGGCATCGTCTCCACGGTCGGCTTCAGCGGCTCGACCCCGGCGGGCGCCGTTGCCCACGCCGCCCACACGGGCAGCGTCACCGCCCCGCCCCACCAGCCACGCTGAGCGCTGCAGAGCGACCGCGATCGCCGCGGTCGCGGACGGGTCTCACACTGTATGCTCCTGGACGTCGTGGCTGAGATCTCGCCAGCCGTCTACCGCGCCGGAGCCGGAGAGCCGCTCGTCCTGGTGCACGGGTTCACGGCCACCTGGCGCATGTGGGGGCCCCTGCTGGGCGAGCTGGTCGCCCGCTACGAGGTGATCGCGCCCACCCTCCCCGGCCACGACGGCGGGCCGCCCCTCGATTTCGACGGCCCCTTCGAGCTGACACAGATGGCGGACGCGCTCGAGG
>DATFZP010000325.1:0-4938 GCA_035314405.1 Solirubrobacteraceae bacterium
TGGGCACCTCAGCGCGCGCGTCATCCTCTTCGCGCGGCTCGCTCGACGCGCTCAGGGCCGGGTGGGGAGGGTCGCTCTCGCGCCCACGCTGCGGCTGCGGCTGCGCGTCGGGCTCCTGCTCAGAGTCTTCCTCGGTCTTGCGGAACAGTGCCGCGAGCGGCCCTTCGCGCATGCTCGCGCGTTTAGCGTTTGCCATTGGTCAGGACCTCCTGCGCGAGTTGGCGATAGGACTGAGCAGCGACACCGTCCGGCTCGTACTTGAGCACCGACATGCCCTTCACTGGGGCCTCGGCGAAGCGGATGGTCTTGCGGATCCGGGAGGCGAACACGCGATCACCGAAGTTCTCCTCGAGGATCTCGATCGCCTCCTTTGCGTGGATCGTGCGCGTATCGACCAGCGTCGGGAGGATACCCTCGATGTCGACGTCCGGATTGAGGTTCTCGCGGATCATGGCGAGGGTGTTCTGCAGCTGGATGAGCCCGCGCATCGACAGATACTCGCACTGCACGGGGACGATCACCTTGTCGGCCGCCGTGAGGGCGTTGATCGTCAGCAGCCCGAGGCTCGGCGGGGTGTCGATGCAGATGAAGTCGTAGTCCTCCCGGATCGGCTCGAACGCCTTCTGCAGAGCCCGCTCGCGGCCGATCATCGTCGACATCGCGATCTCCGCCCCGGCGAGGTCGATCGAGGCGCACGCGACGTCTATCTCCCGCTTGCGGACGACCTCTCGGATGGAGACCTTGTGGACGAGAACGTCGTACATCGATTTCTCGAGCGTGTCCGGATCGATCCCCTGGGACATCGTGAGATTGCCCTGGGGGTCCATGTCCACGCACAGGACCCGGTGGCCCTCCTCCGCGAAGGCGGCGGCGAGGTTGAGCGTCGTCGTCGTCTTGGCCACCCCGCCCTTCTGGTTGGCGAATGCGATGACCTTGGCCTTGCCTTCCACGGTGGCTCCGATAGTCGATTGCTGGAAAGCCGTCCGATGGGTATTCGCATAGCGAGGTCCTATTCCTGCACGGGACTACGATCACGGGATGGCCGTGAGCCCGAGCAAGAGCCCCGGAGCGACGCTGAGCGAGCGCCTCGCCGGCAAGCGCATCGTGATCTGCGTGGGCGCCGGCGGGGTCGGCAAGACGACCACCTCGGCTGCGCTCGCGCTGGCGCTGGCGAGGGAGGGGCGCAAGGTGGCGGTGGTGACGATCGACCCCGCCATGCGGCTGGCGTCCGCCCTGGGCCTGCGGGAGCTCTCGGGCGAGCCGCGGAGGATCGCCCCCGAGCTGTTCGCCGAGCAGGGCCTGGACGTCGAGGGGGAGCTGTGGGCGATGATGCTCGACGCCAAGCGGACGTTCGACGAGATCATCACCCGCCTGGCCACCGATGAGCCTTCCCGCCAGGAGATCCTGGCCAATCCGGTCTACCGCGAGCTCTCCACGGCGGTCGCCGGATCGCACGAGCTGAGCGCGATCGCAAAGCTGTACGAGCTCTACGAAGAGCACGACTTCGACGTGATCGTCCTCGACACCCCCCCGTCGCGCAACGCCCTGGACTTCCTCACCGCGCCCACCCGCCTGCTCGGCTTCCTGGAAGGGCGGGCCCTGCAGGTGTTCCTCGCCCCGGGGGGCATCACCGCTCGCCTGTTCGGACGGGGCACGGCGCTCGTGTTCGCGATCTTCGGCCGGATCACCGGGGTGGACATGCTGGGGGAGCTCTCGACCTTCTTCCGCTCCCTGTCGAGCGTCACGGAGGGGTTCGGGGAGCGGACGCGGGAGGTCGAGTCGCTCCTGCGGGCGCCGGAGACGGCATTCGTGGTCGTGACCTCACCGGAGCCGGAGCCCGCTCGCGAGGTTGGCTTCCTGGTCGAGCGGCTGGCGGAGGCCGGCATGAGCGTGGGGGCGCTCGTGGTCAACCGCGTCAACAGCGAGGGGCTCGGCGGCCACGCGGCGGCAGAGGTGGCGGAGCTGCTGGCACCGGATCTCGGCGAGGAGCTGGCGGCCAGGGTTGCTCACAACCTCGCCGACTTCGACGTGCTCGTCCAGCGCGACCGGGCCACGATCGCCGGGCTCCCCGCGATCCCCGGCTCAGGACGTCCGGTGCTCGTGCCCCACCTAGATGAAGAGGTCCAGGATCTCCTCGGCCTGGCCCGGATCGCCGACCACCTGTTCGGCTGAGCCCGCCTCGGGGGAGGCCTCCCGCGCCTCCGGGGGCTCCAGCAGGATCTCGTCGGCGAGGGCGGCGAGATCGGGGTGGAGGTGACCGCAGATCACGTCGCGAAGGAGGGCGCGCAGGTGATCGGCGATCTCCCGTGCCAGCCTCTCCCCGCCGGCATCCGCGACGGCGTTGCCGGCCCGCACGGCCTGCTCGAGGGCGATCGCCTGGACGGCCCGCCCGGTCAGCTGCGTGCGTCGCTCCGGGGTCGCGCACAGCGCCGCCAGGCGGCCCGGGAGCAGCCCGCTCGCCGGGCCCTCCGGCTCGAGCAGCGCACGCAGGGCGAGCAGGTGGTCGGTGAGCGCCTCGTAGGCGCTCTCACGCTCGCACCCCAGCTCGAAGCGCCGCAGCGCCCACGCGAGCTCGTTGCCCTCGGGGGCACGGCGGGACACCAGGCTGCAGAAGGCGCGCAGCTCATCCTCTTGCTCGGCCGCCACGAGCAGCATCCCGTGCGGGCGGCCCCCGGTGCCGAGGGCGAGCGGGTTCCAGCCGCCCGCGCCGACCCGCGTCCACGCGAGCGCGCCGAGCGTCACCCGTCCGTCGCCGAACAGCCGCAGCGAGCGCAGGAGATCTCTCAGCACGGCCCGCCCGTGGGCGATCGCCCGCAGCGGGTCCTGCTCTTCGGATGTGAACAGGGTGATGAGGTGGTCGGCCTGGTGGGTGCCCCCGATCGCGCGGGCGCCTTCCGGCAGGCCCGCCAGGTTCTCCGGACGGGCGATCGTCAGGCCCCTGGCCAGGGGAAGCTCCCCCGAGGCGATCGCCAGACCGCGGAGGGTGGCGAGCAACGTGACCCCGCCGGCGCTCGACAGCGCGGCCTGCTCCAGGCGTTGGAGAGAATCGGCGAGTCGCTCGGGGCGCAGCTCGAAGTCGGTCTGCTCGGAGAAGACGTCGCTCAGCAGGACCCTGATCGCCGCTCGCACCCGCGTGCTCCCCGAGATCCGCCCGGCGTCGAGCCCCGCCCCCGCGAGGTAGCGGTCGAGCCCATCGAAGGCGCCCAGCAGGCGAGCAGCCTCGGCGTAGCCGGGCAGGCGCTCGAGCTCGGCCTCCCGCTCGGCGATGAACTCCCCGGTCAGCGCCCTGTAGCAGTACAGCGCCGGCGCTCCCCCGCCGCGGCGCCCCGCCTGGGAGTCGAGCTCGAAGCCCACCTCCGCACCGGCCTGCACGTCGGCGTGCAGCCGTCCTGCCGCCTCGTGGACGAACTCGGCCAGCGCCTCTCCTCGATGAACGGAATGCATGGTGCGCTCTGTTCGCGCTGGGCGCATCCGCTCCTTCGAGCGCACCCCCTCTTGCAGTCGCGGGAGGCCCGCAGGCGGCGACTCAGGCGACGGCGAGCGCGTCGCGCTCGGCACGTTCGTCGCACTCGGCGCCGAGCCAATGTTCGCCGTAGGAGCGCATGTCGTCGATGATCGGCAACAGCGCCCGGCCCTTCTCGGTGAGCGCGTACTCGACCCGGGGCGGCACCTCCGGGAACGTCTGGCGGGCGACGATCCCCACCTCCTCGAGGGCCCGCAGGCGCAGCGACAGCGTGCGGGGGCTGATCCCCGACAGCGATCGTTCCAGCTCGCAGAAGCGGGAGCGCCCCTCGGCGAGGTCGCGGATCAGCAGCAGCGTCCACTTGCCGCACACGATCTCGGCGGTCATGCACACCGGACATGTCTCATCGAGCGCCATTTCCCTCTTTACTTTACCAACTGAAGTACGGGGCACCACGGTGCAGGCCGTGACCGACCCCGCAGCACGGCGAGCCGGCGCGAGGGTCGCCCGTGGCGGGCGGACTAGCGCCTGCTCCTGGCGGTGGCGGCGAGGCCGACCCCGCTGAGGACCCCGACGAGGGCGACGAGGCCGATGCTCGCGAGGACGCCCGCATGCAGGATCGCCCCGAGCCCGAGGCCCAACGCCGCCGCGAACATGCACACCGAGAAGCGCTCGGTCGCCGTCAGGTGATCCATCTCCGGTGGAAGCGTAGCCCCTCTGGGGCTGCCCGGAGACTCCGGCCCGGCTGCCCGCAGGCCGACCGCGGCGGGGGACCCTACGCCGGCGTGGGCGAGAGCGAGGGCGCCGGCGGGGGAGCGGACGGGGGCGGGGGACCCGCCGGCGGCGGGGCTGCGGCCTCGCGGTTGGCCTCCGCGGCTGCCACGTCCTCCATGGTCGTGCCACGGCGGCCGTCGGACTGCATCAGCAGCTTGAAGTCGTGGGGGCTCGAGGCGACGTGCATGGCGTCGTCGAACGTCACCCTCCCGGCCTTGACGTGGCCGAACAGGGCCTGATCGAAGGTCTGCATGCCGTAATAGGCGCCGCTGGTGATGACCTCGACGAGTTTCCCCGTCTGGGCCGGGTCGAGGATCATGTCGCGCACCCGACCGGTCATCCGCAGGATCTCGCAGACGGCCACCCGGCCGCCGTCCGCGCCGGGCACGAGCCGCTGGGAGATGACCCCCCTGACGGTGCCGGCGATCATGCTGCGCGCCTGGGCGTGCTGATGGGGGGGGAAGAAGTCGAGCATCCGGTTGATCGACTCGGTCGCATCCACGGTGTGGATCGTGGAGAGCACGAGGTGTCCGGTCTCGGCGGCCGACAGGGCGGTCTGGACGGTCTCCTCGTCGCGCATCTCGCCGACGAGGATCACATCGGGGTCCTGGCGCAGCACCCGGCGCAGGGCGCGCTTGAACGATGCGGTGTCCATGCCGATCTCACGCTGGTTGATCACCGAGCGCACGTCCTTGTGCACG
>DATFZP010000326.1:0-2167 GCA_035314405.1 Solirubrobacteraceae bacterium
TGGAGGTCGCGACGCCAGACGCCGGTTTCCCCACCGAAGCTGCCGTCGAAGACGACGTAGCGCCCGTCGGCGGAGATCGCGGCGTCGCGGGCCCAGTCGGCCTGCTCTTTCGGCGCGAGCGCACGGGCGGAGACGAGGCCGATCGAGGAGAACACGTCGGCTCCCGCCGCGGCGGGAGCGGCGAGGGCGATCGCGAGGATCGTGCCCGAGCACAGGAGCCGCCTCATGGCACGTTCACCAGCCTGCGGACGTTCCCCATGTTGCCGAGCTTGTCGCGGACATGGACGACGATCTGATAGACGCCTGCGTGGGAGTAGGTGTGGCGGTAGCGCGTGTGCCCGCGGGCGCCCTGGCCGTCGCCGAAGCTGACGCTCACGGCCGAGGCGTCGACACCCGACTCGCTGTCCCGGACGCGGATGGTCACCGTCCACCCGCCCTGCGCGCGGCCGAAGGCCACGGTCGGGAGCTGGCCGTCGATCTCGAGTGTCGTCGGTGGGGTGAGCTGCTCCTGGCCAAACGCGTCGGTCGCCAGCACCTGCACCTGATGCTTGCCGTCGCCGAGCCCCCGCGAATCGAGGTGCAGTTCAAGCGACGAGCGGGGGGCGTCGACCACGCGCCCGTCGAGCACGACCTGATAGGTGAGGGGCCCGTTGGCGCTGAGGGCCGGCAGCCAGGAGATCGCCGCGCCGGGGGGTTTGATCCAGCCTTTGGGTATGTTGGTGACGAACTGGTCCGGGGGCGCCGAGACATCGCTCGCGACGATCGCCGCATCGCCGATCGGACCCTGCCTGAAGCCGACCAGCCCGTCTCCCAGGCCCGAGCGGCCGACCGAGAGTTCGGCGACGGGGCCCCCGGCTCCGCCCCTGACCAGGGCCGTCTGCGCCCCGCCTTCGGGGAAGTCCTCTCGCACCGCGACCGCGGGATGCCCGTACGGGTCTGTGCTCGTCCACGCCGAGACGCCTCCCCCTTCCGGGTTCATGACGCTCGCAGAGGAGGGTTCATTGCCCGCGTAGGCCGGCCCCAGCGTGATGCCGCCGGTGAGGCCCGAGTCGTTGCCCCCAATCACCCTGGGCGTGCCGTTGCTGTCATACAGCAGGCGCATGTCGTGCTGGGAGTCGATGTCGATGCTCGGCTGACCCACCGTCGCCGCAGCCCCTCCAGCCACTTCGGAGTCGGCGAGGATCGCTCCTTGGAACTCGGTCCCTTCGGCCGATTCCCCATCCGGGAGGATGTTCAGGAAGACGCGGGGGCCCGGCAGGGGCGAGCCGGCGCCGATGCCCTGTCGATAGGCGACCTCGGCCTGGCCCAGGACGGAGACCGCGACGCTCGGGGCGTCCGCGTCCGCCCCGAGCGGCGCGCCGTTGAACGACGCTGTGCTGACGGGGAGCACGTAGTCGAGGGTGCCCCCGAACAGGCGCCTGGCCCAGATCCTCGCCACCCCTTCGATTTCGGGCTCCTGCCAGACGACCACACCGTTGCCGCCGGCGCCGATCGCGATCTGTGGGGCGTTGGCCGCGGTCGGCGGACGCATCGAGACTTCGGGGTTGCGGTTGATCTCGCCCAGCCGCGACCAGCGGTTGTCGTCGTAATGGGCGACCCGGACTTCCTCGTCGACGTCTCCGGGTCGCAGCAGCGGAACCGAGCCGCCGTTGGTCCGCACCACGCGGTAGACGACGTCCGCCCGGCCCGTCGAGCTCATCGCGAGGTCCGGGCTCGTCCCCGTCCCGTCTTCGATGTTCGGGTCGATCAGGACCGCCGGCCCGAACGCCGTGGCGCCGGGCCCGAGCGTCGCGCCGAGCAGCTCGTCGACGGGACGTTCGTTCTCGGTGGCGAAGGGGGTCGCCCACACCACCACGAGCTCGCCGCCTTCGGCGGCGCCGATCCGCGGCCAGCTGGCGGCGTAGGGCTGTTCCGTGTCGACCCTGATCGGCGCCTGCCACCGGTGGTCGACGTATCGCGAGACGAACACGTGCGCCACGCCTTCCACGCGCTTCAGGTACACCAGGCCACCGGTACCGTCCGCGGCCATCGCCACCCCGCCGAAGCCCGCGATGTCCTGGCTCGGGCCGTCGATCGTGACCGCCGCCTGGACGACCGCGCCGGCGACCGGCGCAAGGCCGCCGGCCAGCAGCAGGCACGAGGCGAGCACGAGCCCGGCCGCGCGCCA
>DATFZP010000327.1:0-2603 GCA_035314405.1 Solirubrobacteraceae bacterium
CCACGCGACGAGCGGCTCGGGGACGAGCGCGGCGACCGCTCCCCGCAGGCTTGTGCGGGCGCGGTAGAGGAGCCCCCGGACCGCCCCGCTGGTGATGCCCAGGGCGCCCGCCACCTCCTCGTGCGAGCGCCCGTCGACGGCGCTCATCAAGATCGCCTCGCGCTGCATGGGGGGCAGGGCGGCGACGTCCCTGAGCGCCTGCCTGGCCTCCAGGCGCTGCTCCAGGACCGGCTCGGCGGCGGCGTCGCCAACGCTCGAGACGTCGAGCAGGACGAGCTTGCCCTCGGCCGAGCCGCGCAGCGCGTTGACGGCGGTGTTGTGGACGATCCGGTAGAGCCAGGGACGCAGGTCACGCACCTCCGTACCGGCTCGGAGGGCGAGCCATGCCTTCAGGAACGCCTGCTGCAGGACGTCCTCGCCGCCGGCGTCGTTCAGGCCCAGTCGCCGGCAGTATGCGAGCAACGCTCGCCGGTAGCGCAGCACGATTGCTTCGAACGCCCTCTCGTGGCCCTTGCGGGCGAGATCCTCCAGGCGTTCGTCGGACTGCGTGGCGAGGAGCCGTGCGGAAACCCTGGGGCTCACGATCGCCTCCGCGGGCAGGGACGCCCGTCGGCCGTGGGCCCCACGATCCTCGGCACGAAGGACGCAGGCCGGTTCATGGCTGGGGCCAATCTATGGCCACGAGCGGCAAAAGGCCAGCGCGCCCTGAGAATTCTCATCGAGATCGGCGGCGGGCGTGTACCCGACGCCGGCGCCCTAGGATGGCGGCGATGGAGCCCCAGACCGCACCGCCGTCGCCGAGCGCACCCCTCCGGGGAGGCTGCCTCTGCGGGGCCGTCCGCTACGAGATCACGGCCCCGTTCCTCGTGGCCTCCTACTGCCACTGCAGCCACTGCCAGCGCCGCACCGGAACCGGCGCCTCGGCCAACGGACGCGTCCCCCGGGCCGGCTTCCGCATGCTCCAGGGCGCCGAGCAGCTGCGCGCGTTCACACCGCCCGCAGGCGGCAGGCCGAAGTTGTTCTGCCTCGAGTGCGGCTCGGCGCTGTTCAGCGGCAACCCGTCCACCGACGAGGAGGTCGCCGTTCGGCTCGGCACGCTCGACGGCGACCCCGGTATCCGTCCGGGCCACCGTCAGTACGTCGACTCGGCCGCGCCGTGGGAGCAGATCCCCGACGACGGCCTGCCCCGCTACGCGGGCGCTCGCCACCGCTGACGCCCCACCTGGCGTACCGTGCCGCGCGGCTCCTCGGCCCCGGCCAGAGCCGCCGCGGGCGCGGGCCGGTGGGGGCGGCGTGGCCGGCCCCGGAGGGCCGCCACGGCGCCGTCCCAGCCGTCCTCAGCCGTTCAGGCGCTTCTTGAGCGCGCTGGCAGCTGAGAATTTGGCTGCCTTCGACGCTGCGATGTTGATCGTCTCCCCCGTCGAGGGGTTGCGGCCCTGGCGGGCGGCTCGCTGGCTGACGCTGAACTTGCCGAAGCCGGCAAGCGCGACCTCACCCCCAGCGGCCAGCTCGTCGGAGACCACCTCGATCATGGCCTCAACCGCCTGCCGACCCTGGCTGGCGGCCAGTCCAGCGCGCTCAGCTACCTGCTCGGCTAGCTCGTTCTTGGTCATGCCACTCCCTTCTTGGGTTCGTTGCTGCGAGCAGGCTAACCGCTGGCAAGGACGGCCAAGCACCCCCCGGGGCGACAGGCGCCCCAGAAAAGCCCGGAGTTTCGGGGAAAAGCTCAGCCGCGGGAGCCGACCAGCGCCCGGTCCACGGGGCGCCCGGACGGGTCCGTGGCGCTCTGCGGTAGCAGCCGGCCGGCCGCGAGGGCGGTCCACACGACGGCGATCCAGGCGCAGCTGGCGAGGGCCACGTGGACCCACACGAGCTCGGTCGGCAGGTGGGTCTCGTACTGGTCGAGGCCCACCGCGCCCTGCAGGGCCAGCAACACGCACAGGACCGTCAGCGGCCGTTGCACGCCGGCGGGAGCGCCGCGACGGCGTGCGAGCCACCACAGGGCCACGGCGGCGAGGCTGAACACGAGGGCGATCTCGGCGTGGCGGTGGATGACGAAGTCCATCGTTCCCCGCCCGTCGAAGCTGAGCCGGTTGATCTTCTGGCCCGGCGATCCGCCGGCGTGGGGGCCCGCCGCCGTCGCCGCGGTCCCCGCGAACACGGTCACCGCACCGAGGGCCACGAGCGCCCGCGACCACAGCACGATCGCCCGGTCTGCCACCGGCCCGCGCGGCGCCGTCCGCGCTGACGCGGGCGCCGCCTCGCGCTGCTCGGAGGTGGCCCGCCAGACGAGCACCACGGCCGCCACGAGGATCAGCATCGAGAGCGCGAAGTGGCCCATCACCCAGCCGTAGTCGAGTGCCCCTTTGACCGTGAAGCCCCCGAGCACGGCCTGGGCGACGACGCCCAGCGGGAGCAGCGCCCCGAGCCACATCAGGTCGCGACGGTAGGGACGCCGGCGCAGGGCCCCGAGCCACGCGAAGCCCGCCGCGAGCACAACCGGGAAGCTGATCAGGCGGTTGGTGAACTCGATCACGGCGTGGCTGTTCAGGGGCGGGTAGAGGCTGCCGTAGCACTTCGGCCAGGTCGGGCAGCCGAGGCCC
>DATFZP010000328.1:0-10017 GCA_035314405.1 Solirubrobacteraceae bacterium
CGGACCGCTCCCCCCCACCGGCTGCCGGACGGCGGCCCGGAGCTCCGCCACCTCCCGTTCCAGGCGGACGAGACGCTCGTGCAGGTCGCCGGAGGAGTCATCCCCCTGGGCGGGCCGAGCGACCGGAGTCTGCCCCTCTTCGCCTTCGGGGCGGCCGAGCAGCTGGCTGTAGCGCTCCTCCTTCTGCCCCGGCCGGCGGTCCAGGCGCTCGATCAGGTCGCGCTCGATCAGCCGCTCGAGCTTGTGCTGCACCGCCGGCAGGTCGTCGAACGGGTGCATGCGCTCGCTGCGCTGCTTGAGCTCTCCCGGCGTCTGGTCGCCGCGCAGCATCAGGATGCACATGATCGCCTGCTCGCCGGAGTCCATCGGCAGCGCCTCCGCGAGCAGGTGACGGTACTTGGCCGCGCGGCTGCCCGCCCCGCTGGCCAGACGCACGAGGCCACGGCGCTCGAGGCGGTGGAGCCCGTCGCGGACGGTCGACTCGTCGTAGTCGACGACGGGGTCCCTGTTGGTGGACTGGTTGCAGGCGAGCCGCAGGGCGTTCAGGGAGAGCGGGTACACGTCCGGGGTTGTGCGCTGCTTTTCCAGCAGGCAGCCGAGCACCCGGACCTCCTGGGGGGTCAGCGAGCGAGCTCCCGTGTGTCGTTGGAGGTTCCCGTTCACGCGCATCACCGACCCCCACGAGCGTAGCCGAGAGAGCGCCCGGGGGGCGCTGCCGGCCCTGGGTCGGGGGGACGTGCCGCCGCTAAAGTCAGCGGCGTGAGCAGCCAGCCATTCTCCCAGGGACATGGCGGCGGCGCCCGCCGCTCGGAGCGACCCGAGCTGCGCCCGGAGGACATCCCCGACAAACCGGTCTCCCTGCGGCGGATCAGCGCGCTGTTCCGGCCCTACCGGCTACGCCTGGGCGGACTGCTCGCGCTGATCTTCCTCGGCGCCGGGCTCGGGGTCATCAGCCCCTTCCTGCTGCGGGAAATCCTCGACACGGCCTACCCCAAGCACGACACAGTCCTGCTCACCGAGCTCGTTCTCGGGATGATCGGCCTGTCGGTTCTCACGAGCGTCCTCGGGGTGCTCCAGACGCTGATCTCCAACCAGGTGGGCCAGCGCGTCATGCACGACCTGCGGGCGTCCGTGTATGCGCACCTGCAGCGGATGTCGCTCGCGTTCTTCACGCGGACCCGCACGGGAGAGGTCCAGTCGCGGATCGCCAACGACATCGGGGGTATCGACAGCGTCGTCACCTCCACCGCGACCTCGATCGTCCAGAACGCCACGACGGTGGTCGCGACCGTGGTCGCGATGTTCCTGCTCGACTGGGAACTGGCGGTGTTCTCGCTCGTGCTGCTGCCGTTCTTCGTGTGGCTCACGAGGAGGGTCGGAGAGGAGCGCCGGCGGATCCAGTCGGTTCGCCAGGGCCGCCTCGCGGACATGTCGACGCTCGTCGAGGAGTCGCTGTCGGTCTCTGGCATCCTCCTCGGCAAGACGATGGGCCGCTCGCCGGAGCTCGTCCGTCGCTTCAGCGACGAGTCCGGGGAACTGGCGGACCTCGAGGTGCGGGCACGCATGGCCGGGCGCTGGCGGATGGCCTCCGTGCAGATGAGCTTCGCGGTCATGCCGGCGCTGGTCTACTGGTTCGCTGGAGAGAGCATCGCCTCCGGCAGCCACGCGATCTCGGTCGGCACCGTGGTCGCCTTCACCACCCTCCAGACGAGGGTCTTCTTCCCGATCCAGTCGCTGCTGTCGGTGGGGCTGGAAGTGCAGACCTCCCTCGCCCTGTTCGCGAGGATCTTCGAGTACCTCGACCTCCCCGTCGAGATCATCGAGCGCCCCGGCGCGCGGGCACTCACCGACGTCCGCGGGGACGTACGTCTGGAGGATGTGTGGTTCCGCTACTCCCCCGACTCCCGCTGGACGCTCGAGGACATCAACGCGGAGATACCCGCGGGGACGCGCACGGCGCTGGTCGGGGAGACGGGGTCGGGCAAGACCACCCTCGCCTACCTCGTCGCCCGCCTGTACGAGCCGGAGCGGGGCTGCGTGAGCATCGACGGGGTCGACATCCGGGACATGACGCTCGAGTCGCTGTCGGCGACCGTCGGGATGGTCTCCCAGGAGACCTACCTGTTCCACGCCTCGATCCGGGAGAACCTCAGCTTCGCGTGTCCGCAGGCCAGCGACGAGGAAATCGAACGGGCTGCCCGCGCGGCGCAGATCCACGATCTGATCATCTCGCTGCCCGAGGGCTACGACACCCCTGTGGGCGAGCGCGGGTATCGCTTCTCCGGCGGGGAGAAGCAGCGGATCGCGATCGCCCGCACGATCCTCCGCAATCCACCGGTGCTGATCCTCGACGAGGCCACCTCCGCGTTGGACACCGAAACCGAGAGGGCCGTGCAGCAAGCGCTCGACGAGCTCTCCCGGGGGCGCACGACGATCGCCATCGCCCACCGCCTCTCGACGATCCGCGACTCCGACCAGATCCTGGTGCTCGACGGCGGGCGGATAGTCGAGCGGGGCACACACGACGAGCTCGTTGCGCGCGGGGGACGCTACGCGGCGCTGCTCAGCGGTGCGGCGATCGCCGAGGACCCCCCGCTGGCGGGCGCCGGGGCGCTCGCCCCGGCGTCGCTGAAGGGCTAGGCGACCGCGTCGATGTTCAGCCGCACGTAGTCGACCGTCACCGGTTCGCCGACCCGCTCGAGGAGATCGTCGAGGAAGGGCTCCCGCAGCTCCTCGGGCAGCTGCTGGACGTGGGGGCCGAGGACGATCGTCGAGAGGAACTCACGTGGATGATCGGGCCGGCGGGGCGTCTGCGAAAGCCAGCACTCGGCCTCGCTGAAACCGGCACCGAGCAGCCGCCGGCGGGTCGCGAGGGGGCCGGCGTAGTTCCAGGGGGCTCGCCAGTCCCGGAAGTGCTCGGCGTAGGGCTCGCGGGCGAGCACCTCGCTGGCCTCGCCGCGGAGGACGTCGATGTTGCCCTCTCCCCCGCACTGGGCAACGAGCGCTCCGCCGGGGGCCAGCGCGGCGCGGAGCCTCGAGAACAGGCGATCGTGGTCGGCGATCCAGTGAAAGGTGGCGGTCGAGAAGATCGCATCGACGGGCTGCTCGAGGTCGAGGTCGAGCAGGTCGAGCATCCTCACCTCCGCCCTCTGGCCGAGCCGCCGGCGGGCCGCCTCGACCATCGACGGGGACTCGTCCACGGCTATCACCCGGCCGTCGGGGAGGCGCTCGATCAGCGCCTCGGTCACACGGCCAGACCCGCAGCCGGCGTCCAGGACCGTCTCGTCGCCCTTCAACTCGAGGCGCTGCAGGACGTCACGGCCGAGGGCCTCCATCGTGGCGGAGATGCGGTCGTAGCTGCTTCCGTCCCAATCGCGTACCGGCATACAGGCGTACGCTATCACGGACCCTGCTGGTCGGCCAGCTCGGCCAGCGCGCTCGACACCCTGCCCCCCTGCCACGCGATCGGCGAGCGCGGCGGAGGGCCCGCGTCCTCGACGAGGAGCCGGGCGGCGGGTATCGCTCGCGCATAGCGCTCCGCCAGCGCCAGGGGGTGGTCGGGGTCCGCCTCGTCGCGGCTCCCGATCACCAGCGTGGGAGCGGCGATCGTGCCGAGCTGCTCGAAGTCCTCGAACGGTGCCGAACGGGGCACGACTTCGAGCGCGTCGGCGACCGCCCGGGGATGCTCGTGCGCCGAGAGGCGCTGGCGGAGCACCGTCTCCAGCGTGGCCCGCCACGCCTGCGGGACGCCGGAGAGGTCATAGGCGGCGATGAAGCCCTCGACGCCTCCGCTGCGCAGTCCCTCGGCGAGGGCGTCCCAGCGGGCGAGCTCCTGCTCGGCCCGCCGCCCCGCCGGCTCGTATGCGGGCGTGATCAGCCCGAGGGCCAGAACGCGGCCGGGATGCTCCAGGGCGAAGCGGACGGCCGTGTGCGCCCCCATCGAGGCGCCCGCGATCACCGCCCGGTCGACACCGGCCTCGTCGAGGACGGCGAGCAGGTCGGATGCCAGCCACTGGTATCCGTAGGCGCGAGCGGAGGCGGGCTCGGAGGAGCCGTGACCGCGGGCGTCATAGGCGATGACCCGATGGCCGGATCGCTGCAGCGACCGGGATCCCATCACGACGTAGCGGCGGGTCGCGGTGAGACCGTGCGCCAGGACGATCGGCACCCCCTCGCCGCTCTGCTCGCCGGACAGCGTCACGCCGCCGGCGTCGATCCTCAGCTGTGAGGGCTCCGTGGGCAAGGACTCGGTCCGCTCCGGCCCTGCGAGCGGTGCTCTCTCAGGCGGATACGAGCGAGTGGGCGCTGACGAGCTCGGCGGAGCGCCCCGGCAGCTCCCAGAAGAACAGGTGGCCCACGCCGTCGAGGATCTCCAGGTGAGAGCCGGGTATCAGCGAGGCGATCAGACGCCCGTTGGCCACCGGCAGGAGCTGGTCCTCGGTGCCGTGGATGACCAGCACGGGCATCGCCAGCTGCGGCAGCCGGGAGCTCGTGTCGTGGCCCATCACGGCCTGCATCTGGGCCATGATCACCGGCACGGCGACGGCATGGTGCTCGGCGATCGCGAGGAAGCGCCCGTAGGCGTCCTCGTCGTCGACCATTCCGGGAGAGACGTTGACCTCCCAGCCGACCCGCAGCGCACGCATGCGGTCGCCGGACATCGTCGCCTCGACGAGCCGCTGCATGACCGCAGGGTCGCCGAGGGCGCTGCCCGGGCCGCCGCAGTAGGTGCAGCCGAGCGTCAGCGTGCGTACGCGGTCGGGAGCGGCGAGGGCGAGCTCCTGGGCGACCATCCCGCCCATCGAGATCCCCATCACGTGCGCCGAGTCGATCCCGAGGGCCGCCAGCAGGCCGGCGGCGTCGTCGGCCATCTCCGTGATCGTGACGGGTCCGTCCAGGGGGCTGCTCTCGCCGACGCCACGATGGTCGTAGACGATCACCTCGAAGTCGCGCCTGAGGGGCTCCAGGAAGGGCTCTCCCCAGTGCTGGGCGGTTCCGCTCATGCCCATGATCAGCAGCAGCGGAGGGCCCTCCCCGCTGCGCTCGTAGCTGAGCGTCACCCCTCCGGCCGACACGGTCCGCATGCAGCGATCCTACACGGGGAGGGCCAGCTGGCCCTCGACGTCGCCCGAGCTTCCCGCCGGACCCTCCGCGCCGTGCGCCGGATCGTCGCGGGCGTCATGCCCTGCGAGTCCCGCCACACGGACTCCCAGCAGCCGCACGGGGCGGGCCGGCGAGTACTCGCGCAGCAGCTCCACTGCGACCTCGCCCACGACCCTCGCGTCGCAGGTCGGCTCCGGAAGCGTGCGCGCCCGGGTGACGGTGGTGAAGTCGTCGAGGCGCACCTTGATCCCGATCGTGCGACCCATGCGGCGATGGGCGGCGAGCCCCTCGCAGAGCTCTCCCGCCATCCGCGCGAGCACCTCCGTCAGCTGGTCGGGGTCGCTGAGATCGCTGTCGAACGTGCGCTCGCGGGACTCCGAGACGACCTTCCGCGCCGCCCCCACCTCGCCGTCGTGCTCGAAGCGGGCACGCCGTCCGAGCTCGATCCCGAGATTCGGACCGAACCGCCCCGTCAGCAGCGACTCCGGCGCCGAGGCGACGGCAGCCAGCGTCCTCAGCCCGAGGTCGGCCAGGCGGGCTGCGGTCTTGGGGCCGATCCCCGGGATCAGCCCGGGCGGTGCGTCGGCGAAGCGCTCGCATGCCTGCTCCCTGCTCAGCACGACGAACCCGGCCGGCTTCTCGGCATCGGAGGCGACCTTGGCGACGAGCTTGTTCGGCCCGATCCCCACCGAGCACTCCAGCCGCGTGGCAGCCCGGATCTCGGCGAGCAGCCGGCGCATCGCCGCGCGGGGCGAGAACAGCCCCTCGAGGTCGAGGTAGGCCTCGTCGAGGCCGACGACCTCGACGCGCTCGACGTGGCCGCGGAGGATCCCCATCATCGTCGCCGACGCCGCCCGGTAGGCCGCGAAGTCCGGGGGCAGGAACACGGCATCCGGACACAGCCGCCGGGCTCGCGCCGCCGGCATCGCCGACCCCACGCCGTAGCGGCGGGCCTCGTAGCTGGCGGTCGTCACCACCGCCCGCGGGCCCCTGCCGGCGACGACCACCGGCCTTCCCCTCAGCTCAGGCCGGCGCAGCAGCTCGACGGACACGTAGAAGGCGTCGGCGTCGAGATGGGCGACGCGCAGCGGTGAGGGCTCCACGGGCATCGTGGCAGCGAATCTAGCGCCGCCGGCGGCTGACAGGGCGCCCGCCTCCTAACATCGGGACCTGCACACACGTCCCAACCAAGGAGGAACGATGACCCCCCAGCTCGTCACCGGCGTGGACTTCATGGGTGTGCCCACCCACGATCTCGACGCGGCTGTGGAGTTCTACGGTGAGACGCTCGGGCTGCCGCGGTCGGTGTACATCAAGGAGCGAGGCTACGCCGAGTTCGAGACCGGCAACCTGACGCTGAGCGTGTTCGACGCCGGGAGCATGGGAATGGAGCACACGAGCAACCCCAACCCCGCTGCTCTGCACGTCGACGACGTGGAGGCTGCTCGCAGAGAGCTGGAAGGGCGCGGGGTGGCGTTCTCGGGCGAGACGCTCGACACGGGGGTGTGTCACATGGCGTTCTTCAGTGATCCCGACGGGAACGCCTGGATGCTCCATCACCGCTACGCCCCGCGAGCGGCCGACGCCTGAGCCGGGTCGCACCCGGCCCACCTGCGGCCGCGCCCGGATACCCGGAACCGAGCGGGTGCTGGCCCTCCGGGCAGCCGCGCGAGCCACCGCTCGGGTAGGCTTGCGGCGAGCACGATGGACCTCACGTTCACCCCACAGCAGACCGCCTTCCGCGACGAGCTGCGCGTGTGGCTGGCCGAGAACCCGCCGGAGGCGAAGCCGACCGAGGGTGGCGAGGACGCCGAGTTCGCCTGGCGGAGGGACTGGCAGCGCCGCCTCTACGACGCGGGCTGGGCGGCACCGAGCTGGCCGACCGAGTACGGCGGGCGCGGCGCCACGCCCGCGGAATCGGCGATCTACTTCGAGGAGCTCGGGCGCGCCCGCGTGCCGTTCAGCGCCAACACCCTGGGGCTGCTGCTGGGCGGGCCGACGCTGATGGTGTGGGGCACCCCCGAGCAGAAGGAGCGCTACCTGCCGCCGATCCTCTCGGCCGAGGAGATCTGGTGCCAGGGCTTCTCCGAGCCCGACGCCGGCTCGGACCTGGCGTCGCTGAAGACGCGGGCCGTCAAGGACGGCGAGGATTGGGTGGTCACCGGCCAGAAGGTGTGGACGAGCGGGGCGCAGTTCTCGAAGTGGTGCATGCTCGTAGCCCGCACCGACAGCGAGGTCGCGAAGCACAAGGGCCTCACGTACTTCCTGATGGACATGGAGCAGGACGCCGTGCAGGTCCGGCCCCTGCGCCAGATCACCGGGGAGGCGGAGTTCAACGAGCTGTTCATCGAGGAGGCGAGGATCCCCGACGCGAACGTCGTGGGCGGGGTGGGCAACGGCTGGAAGGTGGCCCTGACGACGCTCATGAATGAGCGGGCCGGGCTCGGCTTCGCCCTGCAGATCCGCCTGCGCCAGCTGCTCGACGATGCGATCGCCGCCGCCTCCGTGCGGGGGCTGCTCGAGGACCCGCTGTACGGCGACGCGCTCGCCGAGCTGCACATTCGCTGCGAATCGCTGCGACTGCTGGCCTGGAAGGGCCTCACCGACGCCGAACGCTACGGCCAGCCGGGCCCGGAGGGCTCGCTCGTGAAGTGGCTGTGGTCCGACACCAACCAGCGCCTCACCGAACTGGCGGTCGACATCGTCGGGCCGGAGGCGCTCACGGCGGGGACCGACTGGAGCTACGAGTTCCTGCGCGCGCGGGGGAACACGATCGAGGGAGGCACCACCGAGGTCCTCAAGAACATCGTGGCCGAGCGCGTGCTCGGCCTGCCTCGCCTGAAGGTGGCGGCGTAGATGACCGCTGATGGGCTGCGCCCCTGCCGGGGCTCCGCCGGGGGGGTCGCGTAGCGATGGACTTCGGGCTCACCGACGACCAGCGCCAGATCCAGCGGACGGCCGGCGAGCTGCTCGCCGAGCGGGCCAGGCCCGAGCGCGTGCGCGAGCATGCGGAGGCCGGCCGGGCCGACGTCGAGCTGTGGGCAGAGCTGGCAGAGCTGGGCTGGCCCGGGATCGCCGTGTCGGAGGATCACGGCGGCCAGGGGCTGGGGGCGATCGAGCTGTCGATCCTGTGCGAGGAGCTCGGCCGGTCATTGGCGCCCGTGCCCCTGCTGCCGAGCGTGCTCGCTGCGACGCTGATCGAACGGGCGGGCTCCCCCGAGCAGCGCGAGCGCTGGCTGCCCGGCCTGGCCTCGGGTGAGACGCTCGGAGCCCTCGGAACGGCCGTGGACGCGACGGCCGAGCTGGTGATCGGGGGCGCTGAGGCGAACGTGATCGTCCTCGTGGAAGAGGATGGGGCCGCACGTGTTCTCGCCCCGGAGCAGGTCGAGGTGAGCGCCGTGGCCTCGATCGATCCGACCCGCTCGGCCGCGCGCGTGGAATTCGATCCCACCCACCCCGACGCGGGCGAGGCCCTCCCCGGTGATGTCGCGGCCGGGATCGACCGCGCGCTCGTGGCGATCAGCTCCGAGCTCGTGGGGGTGTGCGAGCGGGCGCTGGAGATGACCGTCGCCTACGTCAAGGAGCGCCGGCAGTTCGGCGTCCCCGTGGGCTCCTACCAGGCCGTCTCCCACCGCTGCGCCCAGATGCTCCTCGACACCGAGAAGGCCCGCTCCACCGCGGCCTTCGCCGCCTGGGCGGCCGACGCCGATCCCGCCCGCCTGCCGGAGGCGGCGGCGATGGCCAAGGCGGCCTCGGCCGACGCCGGCCGGGAGGTCACCGCCGGCGCGATCCAGGCCCACGGGGGGATCGGCTTCACCTGGGAGGCCGACGTGCACTGGCTGTACAAGCGCGCCCAGCTCGACGCGGCCCTGCTCGGCGGCTCAAAGCACCACCGGGCCCGCCTCACGGCGATCCTCGCCGACCGCCTCACGGCGTCGACCGCGGCCTGAGGGCCCTGGTCGGGCAGGTCCAGCGTGTGTACGCGGTCATGCCGACCGAGGAGAGCAGGGTGATGGCAGAGAGGTCCACGACCCCCGATCTCGTCGAGCTCTCGCGCCGCCAGTTCGCGGCCGGCAATCGTCACGATGCCGATGCCGTCCTGAGCAACTACGTTCCCGACGCGGTGTGGGATCTCTCCGACGCCGGCATGGGCGTGTTCGAGGGTGTGGCCGCCATTCGCGCGTTCTTCGAGGAGTGGTGGGGGACTTGGGGAGACCACGTGATCGAGGTGGAGGAGGTCGTCGACCTCGGACACGGCGTGATGTTCTCCTCCGTGCGGGAAGACGGTCGCCTGGCAGGCAGCGACGGCCACGTCGAACAGCGGCGGGGCTGGATCACCATGTGGGCCCAGGACAAGATCGAGCGGGTCACGGTGTACCTCGACGTCGACAAGGCCCGTGCCGTGGCGGGACGTCTCGCCGAGGACAGGCGCCGCTAGCCGGGCGAGGGCGGAGCGGCAGCCACCGGCGCGTTGGCCTTCGCCCACGCGATGATCGGCCCCGCTGCGGCTGATGGTGCTGCCGTCGGGCAGCTTCAGCACGAGCCCTTCGGGCACCGAGACCTCCCCGGTAGAGCGGCGATCGCGCCAGCCTAGCGCTCCTCGACCGCAGCGGGGCGCTGGACTAAGGTGGGGTGCGTGCCCACCCACGCGGCCTTCCTGCGCGGCATGAACGTCGGCGGCCACCGCATCACCAACGCCGAGCTCGCCGCCGTCTTCTCGGCGGCCGGCTTCGCCGAGGTGCACGTCTTCCGCGCCAGCGGCAACGTCGCCTTCGCGGCCTCGGAGCCGCCGCAGGGCGACCTCGCTCGAAGCATCGAGGAGGGACTGCTCGCCGCGCTGGGGTACGCCGTCCCGACGTTCGTGCGCACGGCAGCCGAGGTGCGGGCGATCGCGGCGACGTCGCCGTTCCAGAG
>DATFZP010000329.1:0-3733 GCA_035314405.1 Solirubrobacteraceae bacterium
GTCGGATCGGATGTCGTCATCCAGCCGTTGATCGGGGAGAGGTCGTAGTCGACGGTCTGGTCCCGGGCCAGCCACTTCGCCGCGCCCCTGCCTATCCCGAGCATCCCGAGCGTTATGATGAACGACGGCATCCGAAGCCCGGCGACCGCCGCCCCGTTCAAGAGGCCGATCAGCCCGCCGATTCCGACGGCGGCGGCGGTCACCGCCGCAGCCCCCCAGCCCCGCTGGATGAGGAGGGCGGCGACCACGCCCGTCAGCGCGACCGTCGAGCCGACGGACAGGTCGATCGCCCCGCTTATGATGATGAGCGTCATGCCGAGCGCGCCGATCGACACGATGACCGTCTGCGTCAGTATGATCTTGAAGTTGTGGTAGGAGAGGAAGTGGGCGCGCGTCTGCGGGGGGATCGCGAGCAGGGCGATGACGAGGGCGAGGCCGATGAAGGGCCCCGCCTTTCCAAGGATGCGGCGAAGCGCCGGGATCATGGCGCGCTCACTCGGTTCCCGCGGCCGCACGCAGGAGCTCGGATTCGTCCCACTGCGCCCTCGGCCTCGTGGCGACGAGCTCGCCGCGGCGCATCACGGCTATCGTGTCGCATAGCCCGAGGAGTTCGGGGAGGTACGAGCTCACGAGGACGACCGACTTGCCCGCCGCCGCGAGGCTCCCGATGATCTCGTATATCTGCGCCTTGCTGCCCACGTCGATCCCCCGGGTCGGCTCGTCGAGGATGAGGATCCGGGCCGGGTGCTGGAGAAGCCTCGCGAACGCGACCCTCTGCTGGTTGCCCCCGGAGAGCTCCCCGACGTTCTGGTGGACGTCGCGGCACCTCAGCGCGAGCTCGACCGCCCACGTGCGCGCCGCGGCGGCCTGGCGCCCCTCGCGGATCCACCCCAGCCTGCCGAACGACTCGAGCTTCGTCAGGGTCATGTTGTCGCGGATCGGCTGGTTGAGCATCAGCCCCTCCTCCTTGCGGTTCTCGCTGAGGAAGCCCACGCCCTCGCCCCAGCGCCGGCGGGGCGTCTGCCGGGACGCGGTCCGGCCGAGACGGCGACCGCGCCCGCCTCGGCCCGGTCGAGCCCGAAGATCGCCCTCACCAGCTCGGTGCGCCCCGCGCCGATGAGCCCGGCGAGCCCGAATATCTCCCCCTTGCGCACCCGGAGCGAGGCCGCCTTCAGCCGCGGCGGGCACCTGAGGCAGAGCGCCTCGAGGACGACGGGCCCCAGGCCGCGCTCCGTCCTGGGGTAAAGGTCCGCGACCGGCCGGCCCGTCATTAGGGTGATCAGCCTGTCCATTCCCATGTCCCTCATCTGCCCGGCGCCGACCGTCTCGCCGTCCTTCAGGACCGTGTAGCGGTCGCAGATCCGGCGGCACTCCTCGAGGAAGTGGCTCACGTAGATGATGGAGACGCCCTGGCCGCGCAGGCGGCCGATCACCTTGAAGAGTCTCTCGGTGTCGGACCGGGTGAGGCTGCTCGTCGGCTCGTCCATGATGAGAACCCGGGGCTGGGTGAGGAGCGCGCGCGCAATCTCGACAACCTGCTGCTCCGCGATCGAGAACGAGCCGGCCGGCCTCTCGGGGTCGAAGTGGCCGTACCCGAGCGCCTCGAGCGCCTCGCCCGCGCGCCTTCGCGAGTCCCGCGCGTCGATCCAGCCGAGGGTGGCGGACTCGAGGCCGAGGAGGATGTTCTCGCGGACCGAGAGGTGCGGCGCGAGGTTAACCTCCTGGTAGATCATGGCGACGCCCCGCCTGCGGGCGTCAAGCGGGCCCGAGGGCCGGTACGGGCGGCCCTCGAGCTCCATCGAGCCCCCGTCGGCCGCATGCGCGCCGCTCAGGATCTTTAGGAGCGTGCTCTTGCCGGCGCCGTTCTCGCCCACCAGCGCATGCACCTCGCCCGCGGCCACCTCGAGCGACACGGATCTGAGCGCCTGGGTCGCGCCGAAGGCCTTCGTGACGCCGTCGAGGCGCAGCCGCGCGGGGCTCACTTGAGGTACTCCGACAGGGGCGGATGGATGAGCGCGGAGACGGCAGGGTCGTCCATGTTCTCGCGGGTCACGAGGCCGACCCCCGTGTCGATTGAGTCCGCCACCGCCTCGTGGCGCAGCACCGAGACGACCGTCATCACGCCGAGGTAGCCCATCTTCAGGGGGTCCTGGACGACCAGGCCCTGGACGTCCCCTTGCCTGAGCGCCGCGGCGAGCTGCTCGTTGGCGTCGAAGCCGACGAAACGGACCTTGCCGGCGAGGCCCGTCTCGCGAAGCGCGAGCAGCATGCCGTTGGCCGTCGATTCATTGGGCGCGAACACCCCGTCCATCTGGTCGCCGAAGCGGTTGAGGAGGTTCTGCGCCGCGCGGTAGGCCGTCTCCGTGGTGGCTCCGCCGTACTGGTCCGTCGAGATGAGCGCGATCGCCGGGAACTCGGACTTCATAACCTCCAGGAATCCCGCCTCCCGCTGCTCCGTGCTGTCGGAGCCGACCTCGTACCGGAGCATGACCGCGCGGCCCTTCCCGCCCAGGAGGGCGCCGAGCCTGCGGGCGCCGATCTGGCCCCCCTTGCGGTTGTCCGTGGCGACGGTGCTCGAGGGAAGCTTGGAGTTGAGCCCCGAATCGATGACGACAACCGGGATTCCCGCCCTGACCGCCTCCTCGACGGGCGCGACAAGCGCCCGGCTGTCGAGCGGGGCCAGCACGATCGCCGACACGTTTCGTCCGACAAAGTTCTCGACCACCTGGATCTGCTGCTCCCGGTCGTCCTCGCGGAGCGGCCCCTTCCAGATGATGTTGACGGGTATGCCCTCGGAGGCGAGCTCGCGCTGGGCCTTCATGGCGCCGGCTTCGATTGATTTCCAGTACTCGTGGGTCGTTCCCTTCGGCACGACCGCTATCTGGTACTCGGCGCCGGGAAGGACTGGCGAGAGGCTCGCCGCGGCGGCCACGGCGATGACGATGAGGGCGCGCATGGTGTTTGTGCGGGTTAGGTTTCCTTGGAATGGATCCGTCTCCAGACCTCGCCCCAGGGGTAGCGGTGAGCCTCGAGGGACTCGGGCCTCATGGCGATGCTGGATCCCGGGGCGGTGGGGACCTGGTAGCGGCCGCGGCGGATGACGCAGGGGTCGATGAAGTGCTCGTGCAGGTGGTCGACGTACTCGATCATCCGGCCCTTGCGCGAGCCGGTGACGCAGATGAAGTCGAAGAGCGACTCGTGCTGGACGTACTCGCAAAGGCCGACTCCGCCGGCGTGCGGGCAGACGGGCACCCCGAACTTCGCTGCGAGGAGAAGCACGGCGACGACCTCGTTGACGCCGCCCAGCCGGCACGCGTCGATCTGGCAGTACGAGAGCGCCTTCGCCTGGAACAGCTGCTTGAACATGACGCGATTCTGGCAGTGCTCGCCCGAGGCCACGCCTATCCCCAGCGGGGCCAGGGCCCTGGCTATCGCCGCGTGCCCAAGGATGTCGTCGGGGCTCGTCGGCTCCTCGATCCAGAGCGGGCGGTAGGGTGCCAACGCCTTCACCCACTCGATCGCCTGCGGCACGTCCCAGCGCTGGTTCGCGTCGATCATCATCGCCAGTTCGGGCCCGATCTCGGCGCGCACGATCGAGCACCGGCGCCGGTCGTCGTCCACGTCGGCGCCCACCTTCACCTTGAAGCCGGCCCAGCCCGCGGCCAGCGCCTCCTGGCACAGGCGGCGGATCTTTGCGTCGTTGTACCCGAGCCATCCCGCCGAGGTCGTGTAG
>DATFZP010000330.1:0-4387 GCA_035314405.1 Solirubrobacteraceae bacterium
GAAGGCTCGCGCCGGGCCTTCTACATCGTCGCCGCGAACCTCCCCCCCAGCCACGGGTTCTTCTATGCCCTCTGGCTGTACAACTCGCCGACCAGCAACCGACCCCTGAGCAGGGCTCCGGCGGTGGGGGCGAGCGGGCGCCTGGAAGGAGGCTCGCTGCTGCCGAGCGATGCCGGCCAGTTCAAACAGCTGCTGCTCACGCGCGAGACGAGCACCGCCCCGACCCACCCGGGTCCGGTGGTGCTGCAGGGGCAGTTCACGCTCGGGAGCTGACCGGCTCGAGCTTCCCCGGGTTCATGATCCCGGCGGGATCGAGCTCCGCACGCAGCGAGGCGATCGCCTGCAGCCCGCCGGTCCCGACCTCTCGTTGCATCCACGGCGCATGATCTCGTCCGACGGCGTGATGATGGGTGATCGTGCCTCCCCCCGCCACGATCGCCTCGCTCGCCGCGGCCTTCACCGCCAGCCACTGCCCGATAGGGTCGGACTCCCGCTGGCGTGCGAGCAGCGTGAAGTACAGGGACGCTCCCGTCTCGTACACGTGGGAGACGTGGCACATCACCAGCCCCGGCGTCCCCTGATCCTCGAGCGCTCCCGCGATCGCCCGCGCCACGTCCCGGTGCAGCCCGGGCAGCCTGGACCACTGGGCGGCCGTCTCGAGCGTCTCGACCATCACGCCGAGCGTCAACAGGTCGTCGCGCAGGTAGGGCCCGGCGAAGCGGCCCTGCAGCCAGGCCTCCCCCGGGGACCGTCCCACCGGCAGTGCCCCGAAGCCGCGGAGGATCCCCGCCGCCTGCCGCCGGCGTCGCGAGACCGAACCCGAGGAGCCCTCGAAGCCGAGGATCGCAAGGCAGCCCTCGCCGTAGCCGCGAACGCCGAGATACGCCCGCTCCAGCCGGGACTTCAGCCCCGCACTCCCGGCCAGCGCCAGCGACATCTGCGTCTCCTGCCTGTCCGACAGGCGGGCGACCTCCGGCAGCACACGCTCGCGGGAGAGCGCCCGCAGTGCCTGCATGCCGGCGGAGAAGTCCTCGAAGAAGATCCCCTCGTACACCCGTTCACGCGGCGCCGGGCGCACTCGCAGGGAAACCTCGCTGATGACTCCAAAGGCACCCTCCGAGCCGACGAACAGCTGGCGCAGCCCCGGCCCGGCGGCGCTCGCCGGCAGCGGCGGGAGCGCGATCTCGCCCGCCGGGGCGCTGATCCGCAGGCCGAGCACCATCCTGTCGATCGCGCCGTAGCCGGTGGAGGCCTGCCCGGCCGAGCGGGTCGCCGCGCTGCCCCCGATGGAGACGTACTCGAACGACTGGGGAAAGTGACCGAGCGTCAGGCCGCGATCGCCGAGGTAGCGCTCGAGGGCGGGAGCCCTCATGCCGGCCCCGACTGTGACCGTGGAGGACTCCCGGTCGAGCGCGAGGACGGATCCGATACGGCTCGTGTCGAGCGCGACGACGCTCCCGTGGCGCCCCTGCAGCGGGGCCAGGCCCCCCACGACGCTGGTGCCCCCGCCGAACGGGACGACCGCCACAGAGGAGCGCGAGCACAGCTCGAGCACCGCATTCAGCTGCTCGCGACCGCCCGGATAGACGACGGCGTCGGGGGCGCCCTCGGGAAGCCCGGCGCGCAGGCGGACGAGGTCCGGATAGCCCTTGCCGGCGGCGTGCAGCACGCGAGCGATGTGATCGTCGCGCACGCCCTGCTCGCCGACGACGGCCCTCAGCTCGGCGGCGGTCCCGGCGGATAGCCTCGCTGGAGGGAGCGCGACGTTGCCAAGGGCAACCGGCGGGCGGGGTCGCTCGGCGATGCCGACGGTCTCACGCAGGAACCCCAACGCGTGGGCAGGCAGGGCCGGCGGGTGGGACCGGTCCCCCCAGCCCCACCATCGCATCGTCGGTGGATCGGTCCGCTCAGCCACTGATCCGCTCCAGCCCGTCGAGCGCCTCGTCGATCGTCGCCCTGGCGGCCCGCCGCACCAAGAAGCCGCCGAAGCGGGGGAAGAACCCGTTGAGTGCCTGGCGCAGCTCGATCGTCACCTCGGTCGTCTGCGTGGCGGCGCCCTCCGGCTCGGTCCCGGACGACCGGTCGGTCGGCGCCCTCGGGGCGAGGCTGACCTGCGTCTCGGCCGACTTCAGCAGCCGGGCGAACGGGGTCCCCGCCACTCGCTGCTCCCAGGTCAGCGTACGCAGGCTCTCGTCGGCCTCGACGAGGTTGAAGTCGGCCCGAACGAGTTTCCCCTTGGCGGTCTTCATCACCTCGGTGAAGGCACCGCCCTCGACGTCCTCGACGCGGGTCACCCGGGGCCACCACCGTGGCAGGTGGTGGGGGTCGCGCACCAGCTCCCAGAGCTCGTCCACGGGGGCTGGGATCGTGCGGGTGCGAGTCGCCCTGGGCACGACGCCCCAGCCTAGGACTCGTAGCTCAGGAGGGCGTGCACGTCCCGGGGGGCGAGCCGCTCCCGCCCGTCGAGGAACGCCAGCTCGATCAGGAACCCGCAGCCGACGACCTCGCCCCCGAGCTGCTCCACCAGCGTGCACAGCGTCGCCGCCGTCCCGCCGGTGGCCAGCAGGTCGTCGTGCACGAGCACCCGTCGTCCGGCGGCGACCGCGTCGGTGTGCAGCTCGAGCTGGCCGCTACCGTACTCGAGCAGGTACTCGGCGCTGACCGTCTCATACGGGAGCTTGCCGGGCTTGCGGGCGAGCACGAAGCCCGCGCCGAGGGCCAGCGCGAGGGCCGGGCCGAGGAGAAAGCCGCGCGCCTCGGCGGCCACGACGCAGTCGACCTCCAATGGCCGGGCGTACTCGGCGAGGCGCTCCACCGCGTCGCCGAGGGCGTCGGCGTCGGCGAGCAGAGGGGTGATGTCCTTGAAGCCGATTCCCGGCCGAGGGAAGTCGGAGATGTCGCGGATCAGGGAGCGCAGATCCACGTGGCGGGCGGGCATCCGTTCAGCGGACGATCTTGCGCAGGTCGCGGATCAGCAGCAGATGCTTGAGGTGGGTCGCCACCGCGGCGAGGTTCTCGAGTGCCTCGACAGCCTCCTTGCGCCGCTCGGGGTTGCGCGAGCGCAGGGCCGGAGCGAGGATCTGCTGCAGCAGGTTGGCCTCGCGGTCGGCCGACGAGCGGAACACCCGCAGGTTGCGTCCGCCGACGCCGTAGCGGGCGAGCTCGGCCACCGCTGCGATGATCTCCCGCTCGGTCTCGTCGAAGTAGCGCACACCCCCTCGCAGCTCCCCTTTCACCACGCCGTACTCTTCGAGCTCTCTCACGAGCTTGGCCTCGGCCTTCGTGTCCTCGAGGACGTCCCCCATCGAGTACAGCGCCCCGGTCGCCTCGCCCACGCTCACGCTCGGCCGCCACGCGCGCGCCCCGTCCCGGCCGATCCGGCCGGGCGCGAGAGCCGCCTCGCCCGAGCGCCCCGCGGCGAGCTCCTGGCGGATGACGCGCAGGGGCAGGAACTCGTCGCGCTGCATCCTCAGGATCGTGCGAAGCCGCGCTACGTCGCCCTGCGTATACAGGCGGTAGCCACCCGGGGTGCGGCGGGGCGTCAGCAGCTTCTGGTCCTCCAGGTAGCGGATCTTGGAGATCGAGATGTCGGGGAACTCCTCCCCGAGCGCCTTGCACACGGCGCCGATCGTCAAGGACTTCTGGCGCTTGCCGAGCTCACCCTCCGGGGGCGCCCCCTGCGGCGGCACGTCGAGCTCGAGGCCCCCGGAGTCGGCCGGTGTCGCCTGGGCCGCCATCAGCGCGAGTGGAACGTCAGCTTGTACTTGCCGATCTGCACCTCATCGCCCTCCTCGAGGCGGTGGGACTCGATCCTGGAGCGGTTCACGTAGGTGCCGTTGAGCGACCCGCAGTCGTCGAGGTGCCACTCCTCCCCGCGGCGGATCAGCAGGGCGTGGTCGCGGGAGACGGTCACGTCATCGAGGAACACCTCGGAATCGGGGCGGCGGCCGATCCTCATCCGCTCCCCCGCGATCGTGAAGCTCTCCCCCACCCTTCCGCCGCCGGCGCGGATCACGAGCGCCGGTCCCTGGGTGCTGCGCTCGGCGATCTCGACGGACACGAGCTCCCCGTCCTCGTCGATCCGGAAGGTCGCCGTGACCGGCTCGCCCGTGGCCTCACCCCGGTCGAGCAGGGCACCGCAGCGTGCGCAGTAGTTCGCCGCCTCGCCGTTGACGAAGCCGCACTCGGTGCAGTGGAGTGCCACCGGATCCTCCGTCTAGACGGTCGTCGGACGGGCCGTTGGCGACCGGGCCGGGGAACGAACGCGGGCGTCGGGAGCGTGCACACACCGCGGCCGTCTCACGCCATGCCCTCCGGCTGACCGTGGGTGAGTATGTCTGTCAGCTTCTGCACGTCCTCGCCGGTGATCGTTATCGCTCCGCCCTCG
>DATFZP010000331.1:0-3572 GCA_035314405.1 Solirubrobacteraceae bacterium
GCGCGCTCCCTGCGGCACGGAATGACGCATTCCCCACACCGCCAGCGGCGCCTGTCTTTCCTGCCCCTCCACGACGTCGTGATCGTGGATCGAAGCGCCGGGACACGCAGCCCATGTGTGCTACTTTGCAGACCCGTGTCTCGCAACCATCGGTTGCACATCACCGGAAGGAGCCAGCATGGCCGCCGACAGCATCGAACGAGAGATCCTGATCGAGGCGAGCCCTGAGGTTGTCTGGGGCGTGATCACCGAACCCGCGCAGATCAGCCGCTGGCTCAGCGACGAGGCGGAGGTCGAGGGGCGCGTCGGCGCGGACGGCACGCTCACGTGGAGGCCCGGAGGCCGCGGCGGAGACAAGGAGTTCGACGCAATCGTGGCGATTCGGGTCGTGGAGGCCGAGCCGTTCCGCCGCTTCTCCTTTCGCTGGAACCATCCGGAGGGCGCGGGGCCCGATCAGAGCAACTCGGCACTGGTCGAGTTCAGCCTCAGCGAGGAGGCCGACGGGACACGGTTGAGGGTCGTCGAGAGCGGCATCGACGCCGTGGCACATGGCGAGGAGGGCAAGGCCCGGTACCTCGAAGACCACGAACAGGGCTGGGAGCGGCATCTCGGCGAAATGCAGGGTTACGTGGCCTCGAAGCAACGGGGGGCGACGCGTTGATGGCCACCGCGGTCGCCGAGGACGACGCCCTGTGGGCGGCGGTGGCCGACCCCACGCGCCGGCGTGTGCTCGACGCGCTGCTCGAGCGCGGCGAGGCGACCAGCACGACGCTCGCAGAGGGCCTGCCGGTCACCCGGCAGGCTGTCGCCAAGCACCTGGCCGTGCTGGACCGTGTCGGCCTGGTGGCGGGCCGGCGGCGCGGGCGAGAAGTGCGCTACGCGGTCCGGCCCGAGCGGCTGGACGATGCAGCCTAAGCGATGGCTCGCGTGGCCGCGGAGTGGGACAGGCGCCTGGAACGGATCAAGCGGCTCGCCGAGTCCGTACAGGCCGAAACCGGAATCAATCCCTGACACCGACAAGGAGAACGCAATGACCGATCACAGGACCGGAACTCGTGAGGAGTGGCTTTCGGCGCGGCTCGAGCTGCTCAACGCCGAGAAGGAGCTGACGCGGCGCAGCGATGAGCTGGCTCGGCTGCGACAGGACCTGCCATGGGTTCCGATCGACAAGGAGTACTGCTTCGAGACGGATGAGGGAACCGCGTCCCTCGCCGACCTCTTCAAGGGGCGCTCGCAGCTGCTCGTCTACCACTTCATGTTCGGGCCCGACTTCACGGCCGGGTGTCCGTCCTGCTCGGCGATCGCGGACGGTTTCTCCGGTTCGGTGGTGCACCTGGCCAATCACGACGTCGCGTTCACAGCGGTGTCGCGGGCCCCGCTGGCAAAGCTGCAGGCCTACAAGCGGCGGATGGGCTGGAGCTTTCCGTGGGCGTCCTCCTCCGAGAGCGACTTCAATTACGACTTTCACGTGTCGCACACCGAGCCGGAATGGCAGTCGGGCGCCGTCGAGTACAACTTTCGCACCGCCGACTTCCGGCCGTCCGAGAAGAGTCCCGGACTGATCGAGATCGCATCGGGCGCCGGCACGGATCCCGTGACCTTCAGAAAAGAGGGGCCGGGCATGAGCGCATTCGCCCTCGAGGATGGCGTCGTGTTCCACACCTACTCGGCTTACGGACGAGGCGTCGACACTCTCTGGGGCATGTACTCATGGCTCGACCGCGCCCCGCTCGGGCGCCATGAGTCCGGCATCTGGTGGCGCCGCCACGACGAATACGAAGGAGGTTGAGCCGTGGCGTACTTGTGCAAGCTGAAGAAATGCACGGTCTACCTCACGAAGGGCTCCAATACCTTCGTCACCACGAGTCCGGGCGGAACGACGCAGACGAAAAGCGAGCCGACGTTGGTCGAGGTCGTGATCGCGGGCTCTGTGAACGGGGAGGCGACCGCAACCAATCCGCCGAGGTCGCATGAGCGCTGCGACGAGCTGGCGCACGTCCTGTTCGTGTACTTTGCCGGCCGTGCACCGGTGGGCAAAGGGATGGGGACCTTGACCGAAGAGTTCGACTGCCCGTAGGTCTCGTCCGGCCAGATGCCGTCGCCGGCGTGTCCAGTCGATCGTGGCTGGCCTTCCGGTGCTCGGCCTCGGGGTAGGTGGGCGCCGGGCTTCCCCGACGAGTAACCCCCGTCAGTCGAGATCGAACCGATCGAGGTTCATGACCTTGTCCCATGCGGCCACGAAGTCCTGTACGAACTTGTTCGCAGAGTCCTCGGAGCCGTAGACCTCAGCGATCGCACGAAGCTGGGAGTTGGAACCGAACACGAGGTCGACCGCGGTACCGGTCCACCTTGGCTCTCCCGTCCTGCGATCGCTGCCCTCGTAGACGCCTGCAACCGACTCCGACGGCTTCCACTCCGTGTCCATATCGAGCAGGTTCTCAAAGAAGTCGGTCGTCAATCTCCCGGGCCGGTCGGTGAACACGCCGTGCTCGGACCGCCCGAAGTTGGCGTCCAGCGCCCGCAGTCCGCCGACGAGGACGGTCATCTCCGGAGCGGTCAGCGTCAGCAGGTTGGCACGCTCCACCAGCAGCTGCTCGGCGGGGAACGACTGGCCGGCCTGAAGGTAGTTGACGAACCCGTCGTGCTTCGGCTCGAGCACGGCGAACGACTCGACGTCGGTCTGCTCCTGCGAGGCATCCGTGCGCCCCGGGGCGAACGGAACGCTCACGGCGTGTCCGGCGTCCCCTGCCGCCTGCTCGACCGCGGCGCATCCGCCCAGGACGATCAGGTCGGCGAGCGAGACCCGCTTGTTGGCGGACTGCGAGCTGTTGAACTCCTTCTGGATCCGCTCGAGGGTGTCCAGCGGGTCCCGCGTCGCGCCGTTGACCTCCCAGTCCTTCTGTGGCGCCAGGCGAATCCGCGCCCCGTTGGCCCCGCCGCGCTTGTCGGTGCCGCGGAACGTCGCCGCCGACGCCCAAGCGGTGCGGACGAGCTCGGAGACCGACAGCCCCGAGGCGAGGATCCGGCTCTTCAGCACGCCGATGTCCTGCTCGTCGACGAGGTCGTGATCGACGGCGGGTACGGGGTCCTGCCACAGCTGCGGCTCGGCGGGAACGAGCGGACCGAGGTACCGCGAGAGGGGTCCCATATCGCGGTGGGTGAGCTTGTACCACGCCCTGGCGAACGCATCGGCGAGCTCGTCCGGGTTCTCGTAGAAGCGTCTGGAGATCGGTCCGTAGGTCGGATCCACCTTCAGCGACAGGTCCGTCGTGAGCATCACCGGGGCGTGGCGCCTGGACGGATCGTGGGCATCGGGAACCGTCCCCTGGGCGGAGGCGTCCTTGGCGGTCCACTGGTTGGCGCCGGCCGGGCTTTTCGTCAGCTCCCACTCGCACTCGAGCAGGTTGGCGAGGAAGCTGTTGTCCCACTTGACCGGGGTGGCGGTCCAGGTCCCCTCAAGCCCGCTCGTCCAGGTATCGGCGCCGTTGCCGGTGCCGACGGAGTTCTTCCAGCCCAGCCCCTGCTGCTCGAGCGGCGCGGCCTCGGGGTCGGGGCCGATGTGGTCTTTGGTG
>DATFZP010000332.1:0-8414 GCA_035314405.1 Solirubrobacteraceae bacterium
AGTCGGCGATCACGATCGCCGACTGCTCATCGGCCTCGGTGAACTCGCCGGCGCGCTTGTCGGTGAGATAGAGGTTCCCCCACACCTGCCCTCTGATCGAGATCGGCACGCCGAGGAAGCTGTGCATCACCGGATGACCGATCGGAAAGCCGTAGCTGCAGGGGTGGCTTCCGACCTCTTGAAGGCGCAGCGGCCGGGGATCCTCGATCAGCACGCCCAGCACTCCCCGGCCCCGGGGCAGGTCGCCGATCGAGCGGTGTGTCTCCTCGTCCACTCCCGCCGTCAGGAAGCGGGCGAGCTCGGTGCGGCGGTCGTTGAGTATCCCGAGGGCCGCGTATCTCGCCCCGGTCGTCTCCCGAGCCGTGTCCAGCACCCGGTCGAGGACGATCTCGAGGTCGAGCTCGGTCACCAGTGCGCGGCCCACATCGAGCAGCCGGCGGATCCAGAGCTCATCCCCTTCGGGAGGCGGGCTCATCGCAGTGAAAGATTAGGCGATCAGTGGTCCCCCGCATACGGTCAGCGGACTCACCGCGAGGGCGCCCCCGGCGAAGTGATCTATGTTTGCGCTGGCAAGGTATATGACCGACGTGAGAACGTGCGAGCTATGCGGAGAGGTGATCGGGGTCTATGAGCCTTTGATCGCCGTGGGCGAAGGGGACGCCCGGGAAACCTCCCGCGCGGCGGAGCCGAACCTGCAGGAGGGCGTCGAGTGCTTCCACCGCGCCTGCTTCGAGACCCACCGGGGGGAGCTCGGGCCGCCGGAGTGAGGGGCGCGCCGGACGGCCGCTGAGGGGCTCGTGCCTGTCGGCTTGTGGGAGGATGCGGGTGCCAGTAGTTTTCCCTCCCACCTCGGCGGCTTTACTCGGCTGACCGGGTGGTCGAATCGCAACTAGCGTGAACGTATGTCGAGCGAACATCACGAGCCGATCAAGAGTGGCGGGGCGAAGTCTCGGGTGGTGATCGCCGGCGGCGGGGTCGCCGGGCTGGAGACGATGCTGGGCCTGAAGACGCTCGCAGCCGAGCAGACGGCTGTCACCCTGATCGCCCCGAACGCCGAGTTCGTCAACCGCCCGATGAGCGTCCGCGAGCCGTTCGGCTACGCCCAGCCGCGACGCTACGCGCTCGCCCCGATCGCCGAGTTCGCCGGAGCGGAGCTCGTGGTCGACGAGCTCGGGTGGGTCGATCCCGCCGAGCGACTCGCCCACCTGAAGGGCGGAGAGGCGATCGAGTACGACGCGCTCGTGCTCGCCCTCGGCGGACGCGCCCGACCGCGGTACAAGCACGCGCTCACGATCGATGACCATCGCCTCGACGAGCAGCTGCACGGGCTGCTGCAGGACGTCGAAGGGGGCTACATCGCCAGCCTCGCGTTCGTGGCCCCCGGGCGGATGGCATGGCCGCTCCCCCTCTACGAGCTGGCGCTGATGACCTCGGGGCGGGCCTATGACATGGGCATCGAGCTCCGCACCACGCTGATCACCCCCGAGGACAGCCCGCTCGCGATCTTCGGCTCGGCGGCCAGCTCGGCGGTGGCCGAGCGCCTGGCCGGGGCCGGCATCACCACGCTCACGTCCGCCTACGCGGAGGTCCCTCGCACCGGAGAAGTCGTCGTGAACCCGGGCGACCGCCGGCTCACGGTCGCCCGCGTGATCGCGCTGCCCGAGCTCTACGGGCCGTGCGTCCGGGGGATCCCGCTGAGCGAGCACGGGTTCATCCGGGTGACCGCCCATTGTCAGGTGCTCGACGTGGACGGCGTCTACGCGGCGGGGGATGCGACCGAGTTCCCGATCAAGCACGGCGGGCTCGGCTCACAGCAGGCCGACACCGTCGCGGAAGCGATCGCGGCGGCGGCAGGGGCGCCCGTGACGCCCGAGCCGTTCCGCCCGGTGATCCACGGAATGCTGCTCACCGACGAGCGCCCGATGTACCTGAGCGCCCGCATAACCGGCGGTCAGGGGTTCAGCTCGGAGATCGGCGACGTCCCCACGTGGTCGCCCCCGAGCAAGATCGCCAGCCGATACCTCTCCCCCTACCTCGCCGAGCGCGACCGCGAGACGGCGACCACGGCGTGAGCGGCAAGCGCCGATCCTCCGCGCGGCCGCCGCGCTGCATGGTCGTCGGTTACGACGGCCGCGAGGGCAGCCGCCTCGCGGCGTCGTGGGCCGCCCGGGAGCTGTCCCCCGAGGGGCGGCTCGTGCTCGTCCATTCCGACCGACCCCTGCACGCCCCGCCGTCGCCCCTGGTCACGGCCGCCGAGCGCTCCCAGGTCGGAGAGGCCCTGTTCGACGAGCTGATGCTCGAGGCCCCTCCCGAGCTGCTGGATCTCGAGCTGGCGACGGAGGTCTCCGACAGGGACCCTGTGAGCGCGCTGCTGCACGCCGCCGAGCGCCATGGGGCGAGCGCGATCGTCGTCGGCTGCGAGCAGCACTCGCGACTGCACAACGCCCTGGGGGTCGTCACGACCGAGCTGCTCCAGCGCTCCACCGTGCCGGTGATCGCCGTTCCCGCGACGGTCGAGATCACGCGGGCAGACGCAGGCGACCATCCTCCGCGAGGGCAAAGCCCACGATCCCGAAGCGGCTCGCGAGCAGCTCCGGCACCTCCCGACACTCGACAGGGGTGAAGGTTCGCCCGCGGGGAGTGGCCTCCCTGAGGGACAGCCCGTCCCAGTCGCTCAGGGTTATGCGCACGCCGTCATCGTCCTGGCGGCTGACGATCAGGCCTGTGACGAACGGCGAGGTGGGGTGGGTGCAGGTCCACCAGTTGATCGTCTCGACGTCGATCGGGGGGACGGGATGCTCGGAGAGGAACCCGTACAGGTCGACCCACTCCCCGCCCTCCACGGTCTGGAGCACGAGCTCGGGGCCGTCGGCCACCACGCGGTAGCGCCACCCCGACTGCTCCCGGGCCGGCCCGGGCCCGAACGGCAGCGGTTCCAGGGGCGTGCCGTGGCCGAAGCCGACGTCGGCGTGCCAGATTCCATCCCCGTCGGCGACCCGGAGGACGAGGTGGCTGCGCGGCCGGATGACGCCCGGCGCCCCGTAGCGCACGCGCGCGAGGTACAGCTCGACCTCGGCACCGAGCGCCTCCAGGGCCGCCTTCAGGAGCAGGTTCTGCTCGAAGCAGTAGCCGCCGCGGCCTCTACGGACGATCTTCTCCTCGAGGTCCTCCACCGCGAGCGACACCGGCACGCCCCTGTGAGGATCGAGGTTCTCGAAGGGGATCGAGGTGCAATGGGCCCGGTGCACCTCGGCCAGGCCCGGGCGAGGGCCGAGGCCTATCCGCTCGAGGTAGGCGTCGAGGTCGAACACCGAGGGCCGCCCTCAGCGACCCGCACGAGCCTCGGCGAACGTCACCAGCCGCCCCCGACTCTCGTCCCACAGCTTTAGGCGCACCGCCTGCAGGCCGTCCCACAGGGTGAGGGTCGGAACCTGGTGGAAGATCGGGTTCTCGTCGTGGGCACGCTGGAGGTTGTAGTTGGGGATGCGGGCGCTGAGGTGGTGGACGTGGTGCAGGCCGATGTTGCCAGAGAAGAACTGGAGGACCCTCGGCAGCTTCAGGTAGGAGCTCCCCCGCAGCGCGGCATCGGCATAGCTCCAGCCGGAGCCGCTCTCCCAGTAGGCGTCCTCGAACTGGTGCTGGACGTAGAACAGCCAGATCCCGGCGCCGCCGGCGAGGATCACCGTGGGAGTCTGCACCAGCAGGTAGTCGCGCCATCCGATCAGCCAGCAGATCACCCCGACCATCACGGCGAGGGCGATGTTCGTGCGGATCACGCTGCGGCGCATGCGGGGACGGGCCGAGCGCGAGACCAGCCGGGGCCCCACCAGGAGGGCGACGATCGGGCCGACGCCGAACATCAGCAGAGGGTTGCGAAACAGGCGGTAGCCGAGACGGGCCCGCCGCGGCAGCTGATCGTACTCGGCCACCGTGAGCGTGCGCACGTCTCCACCCCCCCGCCTGTCGAGGTCGCCGGAGGTCGCATGGTGGATCGCGTGATCGTGGCGCCAGCGCAAGAAAGGCGAGTAGACGAGCAGCCCGAGGCCGACGCCGAGCCATTCGTTGGCCCGCTTGGACGGGAGGAACGAGCCGTGGGAGCAGTCGTGGAAGAGGATGAAGGTGCGCACCAGGAAGCCCGAGGCGAGGACGGCGATGGCGAGCACGAGCAGGTAGGAGACGCCGAGGGAGAGATACATCAGCACCGACAGCGCCAGGTAGGGCACGACGGAGGTGGCGAGGTCCAGCAGGCTCCTGCCGAGACGGGGTCGGGCGTAGGGTGCCAGCGTCTGGCGCCAGAAGGCGCCTGCAGGCTGTGACATCCCGGCTGATTCGGCGCTCCTCGCCGGCGGGGCAGAGTCCATCTCGCTCCTCTCCGGACCCGCGGCTGCGAGGCGCAGCGCACTTGTCAGGCGAGTCGTTGAGTGGTCGATGGTAGACGTCGCGGCGGCGCCGTGCGGGGCCGACCCGACGGCGAGCTCAGTCGGGGCTCGCCGCGAGGTCCGGCGCGGGCGCCTTCGGGGCGCCGCCGCGGACATCGATCTCGAGCCCGGTCTCTCGCTCTGAGACCTCCCACAGGCGGGCGATCGCCGTGTCCATGCCGATCCGCCGCAGGATCGGCCGGCGCACGGGAGGGCCGTTGTTGACGAAGCGGGGAGCGTAGAACTCACCGCCCCTGGCAGCCGGATCGGTCGCAGCCCGCAGCTGGGGGAGGGCGCCCTGCGCGGGCGTCATCCCCGTGCTCCCTGCGAGCCGGTGGAAGAACCTCTGGGAGATCCCGCCCCCCGTCTCCTGCACGCTCACCGCCTGCAGATCGGTGTTGGACAGGCCCGGATGGGCGATCAGGCTCGAGGCCGGCGCCCCAGCCGCGTGCAGTTCACGCTGCAGGCCGATGCCGAAGTGGAAGTTCGCGAGCTTGGCCTGCCCGTAGGCCCGCCACGGTCCGTAGCGACCATGCAGGTGGGGGTTGGCGGGATCGACAGCTCTGCCCATATGGTGGGCGGTGCTGGTGACGGTCACCACGCGGGCGGCGTCGGCCCGCAGGAGCGCGGGCATCAGCAGGGCCGTCAACGCCCAGTGGCCGAGGTGGTCCACCCCGAGCTGCATCTCGAACCCATCCACGGTGCGCCGCTCGGGGATGCCCATCACGCCGGCGTTGTTGACGAGGATGTCGAGCCGATCGTGAGCGCGGAGGACCTCCTCGGCGGCGGCCCGCACCGAGGCCTGAGAGCCGAGGTCGAGCGGGACGACCTCGAGCGAGGCATCGTCGCCGACGCTGCCGCGGATGTCGGCGAGCGCCTGGGCGGCCTTCTCCTGGTTGCGAGCAGCCATCACCACGTGCGCCCCGGCGCCAGCCAGCGCCCGCGAGGTCTCCAGACCGAGCCCCCCGTTCGCCCCCGTGACGACGGCGACTCGGCCCTTCTGGTCGGGTATGTCAGCGGCGGTCCAGCTCACGAGGTGCCTCCTTCCCCTCCAACGGTCGGCGTTCCGGCGGCCACCGCGACCATATCCGCTATGTGAAGAGCGATCAACGTGGGGCCAGTTCGTGAACTGGGCCGGGCGCGACGTCATCTCTCGCGCATCAGAGGCTCGCTCTTGGCGGCGAACCAGGCGCTGACACGTGCCTGGAAGCGCGGGTCCGACAGGCCAGCTGCCTGCGCGGCCGGCTCGAGCTCCCTCAGCACGGTCTCGTGATCCGCCCCGCCCGCGGCGCGGACGAGCGCCTTGATCCTGTTCACGGTGTCAGCGGGCATCGAGGCGATTTGACCCGCGAGCGCCAGGCTCGCGGCGAGCGCGTCATTGCTGACCTGCAGTACCAGGCCTGACCGAGCAGCCTCGCCGGAGTCGACCCTGCGACCGGTCAGCATCAGCTCCATCGCGAGCGCAGTCCCCACGGTTCGAGGAAGCAGCCGCGAGACCCCGAAGTCCGGGGTGAGACCCATTCGCACGAAGGGGGCGCTGAACGTCGCCGTCGGCGAGGCGATGCGGATGTCGCACGCCAGCGCGAGACCCAGCCCCCCACCCGCCGCCGGGCCGTTGACCGCGGCGATCGTCGGCTGCGGCAGTCCAAACAACGCCGACGGCCCGCGTTGCGCTGCCTGCATCCACGCCTTCGCACCGTCGAGATCCGACGGCGGAGGCTCCCCTCCAACGAGGTCCGCGCCGGCGCAGAAGCCATCTCCGGCACCGGTCACCACCACCACCCGCACCGCCTGATCGCGTGACAACGCGTCAAACGCCAGGGGCAGCTCGGCGAACAGCGCGTCGTCGAGCGCGTTCAGGCGTGCAGGGCGGTTGAGCACGACGACCGCCACGCCGTCGCCCGGCCGATCGACCCGCACCACACCGGCGCCCCGGTCATCACCGACGCCGCTCACCGCGTCAGACGGTGACCCCGCCGGCCAGCCGGGCCGCGGACTCCGGATCGTGCGAGGGCAGGTAGACCGTCGGGTGCTCAGCGCAGTGGGCGAGGATCCTCTCCAGCGTCGCAACGTGCACCTTCGGGTCCGGGCCGATCGCGTCGGCGCGGCACGCCTGCAGCTGCTCGAGCGTGTCGGTCGCATCGCCGGCGAGCATCACGTGACGGCCCGAGTCCTCGATACAGATCACCGAGATGTGACCGGGAGTGTGACCGGGGGTGGCGACCGCGACGATCCGCCCGTCGTCGCTCAGGGCGAGACTGTGTGGGAACGCCCCGAACAGCTCACCGTCGATCGCGATGGGCTTCGGGGCGAACCCGGCAGGCAGCGGCTGACGGAGCACGCGACGCATCACGCGGGAGAAGGGGGCGGCGGCGAACTGCAGCTCGGCGTGGTTGATGAGCGCGGGGGCGCGCACGTGGACGAGTCCGTCGACGTGGTCGCCGTGGTGGTGGGTGAGGACGACCTCGGAGACGTCATCCAGCGACAGGCCCACCCCCGCGATCGCGCCCGGGAGCTCCTGCTCGAGCCCCACATCGAAGCGAGCGAACGGAATGTTCCGGGCCCGAGCGCTCTCGCCGGTGTCGACGAGGAGCAGGCGCCCGCCGTGCTCGATCGCCCAGCAGTGGATGGGCAGCGGGTCCGACCACGGGCCGGGCAGGAACAGGTCGAGCTGCCGGCGGGGACCGTGGCTGGGAAACAGGAAAGCGTGCTTGACGCTCACCGAGCCGGTTCTGAGAGCGTGGATTCGCATGGCGGAAGAGGCGACCCTATCGTGTGAGCCGTCTCCGCCCGGCGCGCGGCGGCGACCCGAGTCCCGCAGCGCTCGAAAGGAACCGAAGAGCGCGGCCGCTGGTCGCAGGCCAGCGGGGAGTCAGTGCCGCTCACGAAGAACGAGCGCGTGGAATTGATTCAGGACTACGTGGGGTTGGTCTCAAGACTCGAGCCTCGTGACGGCGGCCTGCATGAAGCCAGCGGCGAACGCGTCGCCGACGCCTCCGAGGGGCACAACTCCCGGCACCGGCATGGTCGCGTCAAGCTCGAGCTCCAGCTGGGTCCCGGCGTGGTCCTCAAGCCGCCAAATGGCGTCGAACGAAGCGCCACTCGACGGCCCGCGGGGAATGTGCGTCAGCTGGACGAGACCCGAGCTGCGCACTGTGATGGCGAGCAGAAGATCAAGATCTCTGGAGACCGGTCCATAGGACAGATGCAGCTTCGTTTCAGCCTTGAGCGGAAGCCCGTCGTCGCCGTATTCGACGACCTGCACCTCCCTCACGACTTCCGGGTACCAGCTCGGATAGGCCTCGAGATCGGCCAGGAAGGAAAGGCAGCCCTCGATCGGCACATCCACTGTGGCCTCCGCGGCTCCGTGCAGACGCTTCATTCCGGCCAGCCTAGCCAGCACAGTCGTGCGAACACGCGCCGTCAAGCGCGAGCTCCTCACAGACTGCCCCGGCGGACGTGTTGTCCACCGGGTTCGGTGCCAGCCTGAGGCCTCGGCGATCTGTAGGCTGACACCCTGGACCGACCTGTCGACGCACCCGTGAGAAAGGGGGAGTCTTGCGCATCGAGGACTACGCCCTGATTGGCGACATGCACGCCGCGGCGCTCGTCGGTCGCGACGGCTCGGTTGATTGGCTGTGCCTTCCGCGCTTCGACTCCCCGTCGTGCTTCTCGGCCCTGCTGGGGGACGCGCGGCACGGACGCTGGCTGCTCGCCCCGACCGAGCATGTACTTACCACCTCTCGTCGCTACAGGCCGGGCACGCTCATCCTGGAGACCGATTTCGAGACCGCGGATGGGATCGTGCGCGTGATCGACTTTATGCCCCGGCGGGGTCACGGGCCGCCGCGTCTGATGCGGGTCGTCGATGGCCTGAGGGGCCACGTCCCGATGCGCATGGAGCTCAGTCTGCGCCCGGACTATGCGTCGATAACGCCTTGGATCGAACCCGTGTCGGATGGAGCTCTCGCGACAGCCGGGCCAGACGCGTTCCGC
>DATFZP010000333.1:0-3507 GCA_035314405.1 Solirubrobacteraceae bacterium
ACGGCGGAGGCCACCTCGCTGGGAAGGCTGTCGATGAAGAACACCCGCCCGCCGGGCCCGAGCGCGCGACCCACCCGCTCCCAGAAGGCGCCGAAGCGCTCCTCGGGGACGTGGGACAGCCAGAAGCCGAAGAAGCAGACGTCGTAGGGGGCGTCGGGCTCCCAGGCGAAGACGTCGGCCCTCACGTAGCTCACGTTGGACTCCCCAACACGGCGACGGGCGAGCTCGAGCACCTCCGGGGAGGTGTCGAGCGCCGTCACGTGGTCGGCGCGGCGGGCGAGCCGGGCGGTCCACTGGCCGGTGCCACAGGCGATCTCGAGCACCCTTCCGGCGACGTCGAAGCGCTCCAGCGCCGCCTCCGCGGCGGCGGCGTCCGAGAACCACCGGGCGTTCACATCGGGGCCGTGGTCGTAACGGCCCCGCCTGAACCACCAGTCGTCGTACTCCGGCGCGCGGGCGCGGTAGTAGCGCTCCTGTTCGGCGAGGATCCTCGCCGTCGGGCTCTCGAGTGGGTCCCCCACCCGCGCAAGTATCCCCGATCGTCGAAGCCCGGCCACGCCCGCGGGTGGGAGACGCTACCGTCGTGGCCGTGGCTTCGATCGCCGTGATCCGGGAGGGGACGGGGCCGGAGGTGCTGCTCGTCCATGGCGGTGCCAGCCCGAGAGCGACGTGGAGCGCGCTCGGCCCCCTGGCGGCGCGGTGGACGCTCGCGCTCGTGCACCGGCGAGGCTACCCGCCGAGCCCGCGGCTGTCGGGAACGGTGCAGGACTTCGAGGTCGACGCGGCGGACCTCGCCTCCCTGCTCGAGTCCCGCCCGCACGTCGTCGCCCATTCCTACGGGGTGCTGGGGGCGCTGATCGCGGCCACACGGACGCCCGCCGGGGTGCGCTCGCTGACGCTGATCGAGCCGCCCCTGTGGTACCTCGCCCCCGGCGATGCCGAGGTGGCTCGCCTGGAGCGCCTCGGCGACGCGGTTCTCACCCAGGGGCTCGACGCCGACGCGGAGACCCTGCGCGAGTTCCTGCGCCTCGCCGGAGCCTCCGACGTCGAGGACGGGCCCCTGCCGGAGGCGGTCGCCGCCGGTGTGCGCCGTGCCCACGGGGGCCGCCTGCCTCGCGAGGCGCGTCCCCGGCTCGAGGCGCTGGGTGAGGCCGAGGTCCCATCGCTGGTTGCCTCCGGCGATCACTCCCCAGGGCTCGAGCGTGTGTGCGACGCTCTCGCCGACGCGCTGGGGTCCGAGCGGGTGATCGCCCCGGGAGCGGGCCATTTCGTCGCCGCCGCGCCCGCCTTTCCCGACCAGCTCGAGGCCTTCCTGCTGTCGGCGAGCTGACGCGAGCGCCGGTTGGGGCCTACCTGGCCGCGGCGTCGATCACGCGCGCCACGCCCCGTGCGAGTGAGGGCGTGAACCGTGCGAGCCACCACATCGCCCATGCCTCTGCGGTGACGGGCATCACCGCGCGGTTGTGCTGCACCGCGTCGAGGATCCGCAGGGCGACCCGGTCGGGGCCGTAGTTGCGCCGTTCGTATATGCGCACCGTCCGCTCGCGCTGATCCGCCGCGCTCCCTCGCAGCCGGCTGTTGCGGGTGATCGGCGTGTTGATCAGCCCGGGGCAGACGGCGGTGACGCCGATCGCGAGCGGGCGCAGCTCGATGCGCAGCGACTCCGACAGCCCGAGGACGGCGAACTTCGTCGTCGTGTACGCGGTGAGCGAGGGGTTCGCGAAGAACCCGGCGGCGGAGGAGAGGTTCACGACGTGCCCGCCCCGCCCGCGTTCGACCATCGGGGGCACGAACATGTGGCAGCCGTGGACGACGCCCATCACGTTGATCGGCAGGATCCAGTCCCAGTCCGTCAGCTCCGTCTCGAGGAAGCCCGCCCCGAGACCCACCCCGGCGTTGTTGACGAGCAGGTCGACGGCGGCGACGCGCTCGTGGACGGCGGCTGCGAAGTCCTGCATCTGGTCCCGGTCCGCGACATCGACCAGCCGGGCGAGCACCTCGGAGCCGAGGCGGACGGCGTCGGCCTCGGTCGCCTGAAGGCCCGCCTCGTCGACGTCGCAGAGGGCGAGGTTCGCGCCGCGCCGTGCGCAGAGCAGGGCGGTCTCACGGCCGATCCCGCTGCCCGCCCCGGTCACGAGCGCCAGCTTGCCGTCCATCCGCTCGACATCCATTGCGCCGACCATATCGCCCACCGCCGCCCCGATGCCTCCCGATCGCCGATTGTCTCTACCGTTGAGGGCATGAGTCCTCGATCGCGCATCGCCGCCTTCGGATCGGCCGCCGTGCTCGTGGCCGCCGGCTGCGCATGTGCGGCGCTGGTGAGCGGAGTGGCCGGGGAAGTCCTCACGATCGTCCTCATCTCGATGGGGCTCGGCGGGGCACTGCTCCTCGTCTTCATGGAAATCGGCCTCGGCGAAGATCGGGACCTCGCCCGCGATGAAGAGCTCCGACTCCGCCGCGAGCGGGAGACGCCGCCGCGGGACCCCCGCCGGCGGGCTCTCGACAGCCGCCGTCGCCCACGCCTGACCCAGCGACAGCGACGTCCCGACTGAGGCCCGTGTGCCGGGGCTCTCGCTCGTGTAGCCTCCTGCGGCATGAGCCCTGCGCCCCAGCCGATCACCGGTCACTGCCTGTGCGGCAGCGTCACCTATCGCGCCGACGCCGAGCCGATCGCGCAGGCGGTGTGCCACTGCACCGACTGCCAGCGTCAGTCGGGCACCGCGTTCTCCGTGGTCGTGGGAGTGCCCCGCGCGGCTCTCACGATCGAGGGAAGCACCCTTGCATCGTTCACGACCAAGGGCGAGGAACACGGGAGCGACACCGAGCGGAGCTTCTGCTCGGCCTGCGGCTCGCCGATCGTGAGCGTCATCGCGGCGGCCCCTGAGATGGCGTTTCTGAAGGTCGGAACGCTCGACGACGCCTCCTGGGTCGAGCCGGGGATCGAGGTCTGGTCGCGCTCGGCTCAGCCGTGGGCACCCCACTTCGAGCACGTCGCCACATTCGAGCGCGGCCCCGGCTGAGCGGTTCCGGCCGGCGATCGGTGCTCTCGAGCCTCCTCGATCGACAGCAGCCCTTGGTCACGTGAGCACCCGGCCCTTCGACTCCACGGTGTTCTATGGCTGACGGGCCCACCGGCCACGCACCGTTCTCGGTGTGGAACCGAAGCGGCAACCAGGTCGTGATCCTGCTGCTGCGCTCGAGGCTTCACGGGCTCCTCAGCGGACGACTGCTCCTGATCACCGTGACGGGCCGGCGCACCGGCCGGCAGCACACCCTTCCCGTCGCCTACGAGCGTGACGGTGAGCGCCTGAGGATCCCGGTCATGTGGCCGGAGCGCAAGCTCTGGTGGCGCAACCTCAACGACGGCGCACCCGTGCGGCTGCGGCTGGGAGGAGAGGACCGCACGGGACGGGGACAGGCACGGACGGGCGAGGACGGAGAGGTGAGCGTCGAGGTACAGCTCGACGAGCGGACCTAGCGCTTGCTCGGCAACGACCTGGCGTTGGC
>DATFZP010000334.1:0-2221 GCA_035314405.1 Solirubrobacteraceae bacterium
GCCGCCGTGTACGTCCCCGGCGGCCGGGCGCCGTATCCGAGCACGGTCGTGATGGGCGTCGTGACGGCCCGCTCGGCCGGTGTCGTCGACGTCGCCGTGTGCGCCCCCCCGGGGGCCGACGGAGAGATCGACCCAGCGATCCTCGGAACGTGCAGGCTGTGCGGCGTCGAGCGGGTCTACCGCATGGGTGGCGCCCAGGCGATCGCGGCGCTGGCCTATGGCACCGAGACCGTGGCGCCGGTGGACGTGATCGTCGGCCCCGGCAACCTCTACGTGCAGGAGGCCAAGCACCAGCTCTCGACAGTTGTGGGGATCGACGGCTTCGCGGGCCCCAGCGATCTGCTCGTGGTGCTCGGCTCGGAGGTCTCCGCGGAGGAGCTCAGGCTCGCGGCTCTCGACATGCTCGCCCAGGCCGAGCACGGGGAGGGGAGCCTCGTCATCGCCGCCTCTCCCGCCGCCTCCGTGTGCGAGGCCCTCTCGGCGCTGCTCGAGCGTCTGGTCCTCGAGCGGCCCACCGTGGGGGAGGCCCGCTTCGCGATCGTCGAGGCGTCCGGCCCGCGGGAGGCGATCGTCCTCGCCAACGCCCTCGCCCCGGAGCACCTCGAGCTGATCGGCCCGCAGGTCGAGGCGCTGGCACCGGCGGTCACCTCGGCGGGGTGCCTGTTCGTCGGCTCCGCCAGCGCCACCGCCTTCGGGGACTACGTCGCCGGCTGCAACCACGTCCTGCCGACGGGGGGCGCCGCCCGGTTCTCCTCCACTCTCTCCCCACGCCATTTCCGCCGCCGGATGGCCGAGGTCCGGATCGGGCCCGCCGCCGGACGGCTCGCCGCCGCCGGGGCGCCGATCGCCCGCGCCGAGGGCTTCGAGGTGCACGCCGAATCGATGGAGGCCCGGATGGGGGAGAATCCACAGCGATGAAGAGAACGGCGACGATCGAGCGCAGGACCGCCGAGACCGACGTGCGGGTGGAGCTGACCCTCGAAGGCTCCGGCCGTGGGAGCCGGGACACGGGCGTCGGCTTCCTCGACCACATGCTCGACCTGCTCGCCCGGCACGGTCGCCTCGATCTCGATGTGAGCGTCACCGGGGACCTACAGACGGGCTCCCACCACACCGCGGAGGACACCGCCATCGTCCTCGGACAGGCCCTCGACACGGCGCTCGGCGACCGCTCCGGGATCGTCCGCTACGGCTCTGCCACCGTCCCCATGGACGAGGCGCTGGCGAGCTGCACGATCGATGTCTCCGGCCGTCCCTTCACTGTCTTCGAGGCCGAGCTGCCGCCCGGCTCCACTGGAGGCTTCGAGCACGAGCTGACGGAGGAGTTCTTCCGCGCGCTCGCCAACTCCGCCAAGCTCACCCTGCACCTCCAGGTGCAGGCCGGGAGCAACGCCCACCACATGATCGAGGCAGCGTTCAAGGCGTTCGCCCGAGCGCTCCGCCAGGCCGTGTCGATCGATCCGACGGAGACGGGAGTGCCGAGCACGAAGGGGACGCTGACGGGATGACACCGCTCGTTCAGCAGCCCGTCGAGATCGCCGTCGTCGACTACGGGATGGGCAACCGCCGGTCGGTCGAGAAGGCGCTCGCCCACGTCGGCGCGAGCACCTCGGTCACCGGCGAGCACGACCGCCTGAGGGCCGCCGCGGGGCTCGTCGTCCCCGGCGTCGGGGCGTTCCCCCGGGCGATGGCCAACCTCCGAGAGCTCGGACTCGACGAGCTGCTGCGAGAGCGGCTGGCCGAGGGCACGCCGGTGCTCGGGATCTGCCTCGGGATGCAGCTCGCGTTCGACTCCTCCAGCGAGCTCGGAGGGGCCGAGGGCCTCGGGATCATCCCCGGGACGGTCGGCCCGCTCGAGCCGGGTCCGCTGAAGCTCCCCCACATCGGCTGGAACGAGGTCCGCTTCCGCCGGGGGTCCTCGCCCCTGGTGTGCGATCTGCCCCTGCGGTGCGCCTTCTACCACGTCCACTCCTTCGCCCCCCGACCGTCGCTGGCGGAGGACGTGCTCGGGACCGCCGAGTACGGCGAGCCGTTCGTGACGGCCGTCGAACGGGGATCCTTCTACGGCGTCCAGTTCCACCCCGAGAAGTCCTCCGCCGCCGGCCTGCGGCTGCTCGCCAACTTCGCGCGCATCTGCATCGCCGCCACCGCGCCCGCCGACCCCGCGCCCGCCGCCACCGCGCGCCGGGCCGAGCGCGCGCCGGGCAGCCTGCCGTCAGCC